>RFFY01000707.1 GCA_003697065.1 Actinomyces sp.
CAGATCAAGAAGATGGGCCCCCTCAAGAACCTCATGGGGCTCATGCCGGGCATGCCCAAGGAGATCCGCGACGTCGAGATCGACGACCGGCACCTGGCCCGGGTCGAGGGCATCATCCGCTCCATGACCCCCGCCGAACGGGTCAGCCCCGAGATCATCGACGCCAGCCGGCGTCAGCGCATCGCCAAGGGGTCGGGCACCCAACCCGGCGACGTCAAGGCCCTCATCGACCAGTTCACCCAGATGCGCCGCATGATGAAGCAGCTCGGCGGTGCGGGGACCAAGAAGGTGAAGAGCCGCAACCGGGGCGGGCGCAAGGGGGCGAAGGGCCGGCGCAAGGGCGGACGCACCACCCCCAAGGGGCCGGCCCGGGTCCCGCGGACCCCTCTGTCGTTGCCGGGGTTGGAAAACGGGGACTTCCCCGGATTGACTTGACGGGTCATCCCCGCCTCCGGGGAGGGTGAGCGTTCCCGCTCTCGGTAACCCTGCCCGGAGTCCGCCGGATCCCCGACCCCGGATCCGTACCTCCAGTTCCCAACCCACACACCGAGGACACGCCGTGGCCGTCAAGCTCCGACTCATGCGGATGGGCAAGAAGAAGCAGCCCTCGTACCGCGTCGTCGCCGCCGACTCGCGCTCGCCCCGCAACGGGCGCTTCATCGAGATCATCGGCACCTACCAGCCCCGGACCGAGCCGTCCGAGGTGAAGATCGACAACGAGCGGGCCCTGCACTGGCTCCGCCACGGCGCCCAGCCCACCGAGCGGGTCGAGAAGCTCCTGAAGATCTCCGGGGCGTGGGCCGAGTTCACCGGCGAGGCGGTCGACACCACCCCGCCCGAGCCGCGGGTGCGCAAGTCGGCCAAGCAGCTGGCCAAGGAGGCCGAGGCCGCCGAGGCCGAACAGGCCGGGGACGAGGCGTGAGCGCCGACACCGCCCGGTCGGTGTGCGAGTACCTCGTGGCGTCGATCGTGGAGAAGCCCGACGAGGTGTCGGTGGCCGAGTCGGAGGTCGCCGACGGCGTGGTCCGGCTCGACGTGACGGTCGGTGAGGGTGACATGGGTCGTGTCATCGGCCGCCGGGGGCGGGTGGCCAGCGCCATCCGCACCGTCGTGCGGGCCGCCGGTGCCCGCGACGGGGTCGACGTCGAGGTCGAGTTCGTCGACGAGTGAGGTCGCGGGCGGGTCGGTCCCTGGTGAGCCGGTGAGTCGCCCCTCCGAGTTGGAGATCGGGCGGGTGGGCCGGGCCCACGGCGTCCGCGGCGAGGTCTTCGTGACCCTGGTGACCAACCGTCTCGAACGCCTGGCGCCCGGCTCGGTGCTGTCCAGTCCCCGGGGGCCGCTCGAGGTGGTGTCGTCCCGGCCCCACCGGGGTCGACACCTCGTGCGTTTCGCCGGCGTCGACGACCGGGCCGCCGCCGAGCAACTGACCGGTCTCGTGCTGACGGCGCCTCCCCTCGACGACCCCGACGAGTTGTGGGTCGACGAGCTGATCGGGGCCGTGGTCGTCGATGCCACCGGCGTCGAGCGGGGCCGGGTGACGGCGGTGGTGGCGAACCCGGCCAGCGATCTGCTCGAGCTCGACACGGGGGCCCTGGTGCCCCTGCGCTTCGTCACCGACCACGTGGCGGGGGAGCGGGTGGTGGTCGACGTCCCCGACGGCCTCTTCGAGGTGGGCTCGACGTGAGTACCGACGAGGCCGGTGCCGGCTCCCGCCTGCGGATCGACGTCTTCACCATCTTCCCCGAGATGATCGAGACGGTGACGGCCACCAGTGTGATCGGACGCGGCCGGCGTTCGGGGGTGCTCGACATCCGGGTCCACGATCCGCGCCACTGGGCCACCGACGCCCACCGCAGTGTCGACGACACCCCCTTCGGTGGCGGACCGGGGATGGTCATGACGCCGGGCCCCCTGTTCGCGGCCGTCGAGGAGGTCGACCCACCCCGACCCCTCCTGCTCCTGTCGCCGGCGGGTCGACGTCTCGATCAGGCCCTGGCCCGGGAACTGGCGGCGTCGGGGGGGTTCTCCCTGCTGTGCGGGCGCTACGAGGGGGTCGACGAGCGTGTCCGTGAGCACCTCGTCGACGAGGAAGTGTCGATCGGTGACGTGGTGCTGGCGGGGGGTGAGCTGGCGGCCCTGGTCGTCGTCGAGGCGGTGGGCCGGCTCGTGCCCGGGGTTCTGGGCAACGAGAGCTCGCTCGACGACGAGTCGTTCGCGGCCGGGTTGCTCGAGTACCCCCAGTACACGCGACCCGCCGTGTTCCGGGGGTGGGAGGTGCCCGAGGTGCTGCGCTCGGGCGATCACGCCCGTATCGCCCGGTGGCGACGGGCGGCGGCCCTGGCCCGCACCCTGCGGCGCCGTCCCGACCTGGTGGCGGCCCGGGGCGGGCTCGACGAGGCGGAACGGCGCCTCCTGGCCGAGTTCGGCTTCCCCGAGGCCGACGCGGTCGTGCCCGGCGGGGCCGACGGTGAGGCCGACGGGGCCGGGTGGGCGTCGGCGGGCGGGGGTGGCGACGCCGCCGAGTCCTCCTAGACTCGGCGGTCGGCCCGGGTCTCCGGGTCGTCACCACCGTCTCGGCGCGGAGAGCCTGCGATGAACCCCACCGATGTCGTCGACAACCTGAGCCTGCGGGACGACGTCCCCGACTTCGCCCCGGGCGACACCGTCAAGGTGCACGTGCGGGTCACCGAGGGCAACCGCGAGCGCATCCAGATCTTCGAGGGTGCCGTGATCCGGCGCCAGGGCAGTGGCGTGCACGAGACCTACACCGTGCGCAAGGTGAGCTTCGGTGTCGGGGTCGAGCGCACCTTCCCGCTCCACGCCCCCACGGTCGAAAAGATCGAGGTCGTGCGGCGCGGCGACGTGCGCCGGGCGAAGCTGTACTACCTGCGCGACCGCATCGGGAAGTCCGCCCGCATCAAGGAAAAGCGCGAGAACTGAGCCCCTCGGGCCGGTCCACCGCCGCCGTCACGGCGGTCGGTGAAGCTCCTCTGGATGTGTTCCGCGGGGAGGTTGTCCTCGG
>RFFY01000708.1 GCA_003697065.1 Actinomyces sp.
GGCCTAGAGACGAAGGTCCCGAGAGAGCGCTAGCGTCGCCGTGATGAGTGCTCCCCACGCCGGTGACCGGGAGAACGATCCCGCCGCCCTCGACCCCGTCGAGGTGCTCGTCGCCCGCGACGAGATCCGCCGTCTCGCCCACCTCTACGCCGACGCGGTCGACCGGCGTGACCTCGACCTGCTGGCCGACCTCTACGCCCCCGACGCCGACTTCGGCGCCCACGGGCGGGGCCCCGACGCCTGCCGCCGCTTCTTCGACGAGGCCCTGGCCGGCATCGGGGTGGCCGTCCTGCTCGTGGCCAACCACCTCGTCGACGTCGACGACGCCGAGCACGCCCACGGCCAGGTCTGGACCCTCGCCCACGTCGACGACCACCGCGAGGGCTTCATCGAGCAACTCATCCGCTACGACGACCGCTACGTGCGCGTCGGCGGCCGCTGGCTGTTCCGCTCCCGCCGCCACCGGCTCTGGTACGGGGTTCCCCGTCCCGAAAGCCCCTTCGACCAGTCCCCGGCGAACTGGCCCGAGCGCCAGGTGGGCGTCGGCACCCTGCCCTACGGTGACCCGGCCTGGCAGGCCTATTGGCGCCGGCACCGGGGTTCGTGATCGGTGTCACCGGCGCCCGCGTGGCGGTCGTCGTCACCGGACCGTAACGTTGACGCCCATGCCCGGTCCCCGCCCCTCGTCACGAGCGCGCCTCGCCACCGTCGGGGCCGCTCTCGTCGCCTTGGCTCTGCTCGCCGCCGCCTGCGGTGGTGGTGGCGACGACGACGCCACCGACGACACCGCCACCGGCTCCACGACCACGGTCAGCACCTCGGCCGGCGAGGAGCCGACGACGACGGCCACCGCTCCTTTGTCGCCGCCGACCACCCGGGGTGTGCCCGAACCGGTCGACGTCGACCCCCTCCCCGACGCCATGCCCGCCGTCACCGTGTTGTCGGGCGAACCCGCCTACCGGGGGGTGCTGGGCCAGATCGACCCCGACCGCTACGTCGTGGCCCCCGTGGCCCTGCCCCCGGCCCCGGCGCCGGCGGGCGTCGCCCCCCTCACGGGCCTCACCCTCGACGACCCCGCCGTCGCCGAGCGGCCCGCCATCCTGGCCAAGATCGACAACACCGCCAAGGGACGCCCCCAGGCCTCGCTCACCC
>RFFY01000709.1 GCA_003697065.1 Actinomyces sp.
CTCGTCATCCCGGTTCCCTACGGCGTGGCCCTCAAGCTGGTCGTGGTCGCCGGCATGGTGGCCCTTCCCGGCGCCGCCTGGTTCGCCGCCCGCATGGCGGGGCTGCCCTCGCCGACCCCCGCCCTGTTCGCCCTGTTCGCCGCCGTCTTCTTGTTCGACCGCTCCTTCAACATCTACGGCGGCAACCTCATGTCGACCATGGCGGGCGAGTTCGCCTTCTCGCTCAGTCTGACCACCGCCGTGGTGTACCTGGGGGTGGCGGCCCGGGGTCTGGAGACGGGCCGCCACCGGGCCCTGGCCGGTGCCCTGCTGGCCCTGACCGGTCTGTTCCACCTCTTCCCCGCCTTCTTCGCCCTCGTCGCCACCGCCGGCCTGCTCGTGGCCCGTTGCGGGCGCCGCGAGCTGCGTTGGACGGTCACCACGGGCATCCTGGCCGGCGCCCTGTCGGCCTTCTGGGTGCTGCCCTTCTTCTGGAACCGCACCTACCTCAACGACATGGGGTGGGGGAAGGAACGGCGCTACGTCTCGGCCCTGTGGTCGCGCTCGGCGTTCGACTACGACTTCCTGCGCAACGACCCGCCCCTCCAGCTCTTCGTGGTGCTCGCCCTCGTCGGGGTGGTCCTGGCCCTGTGGCGGGGCCGGCGCCTGGGCATCGCCCTCGGCTTCACCGCCCTCGTGTTCGCCGCCGCCTTCGTCGTCCTGCCCGAGAGCCGTCTGTGGAACGTGCGCCTCCTGCCCTTCTACTACCTGTCGGTCTACCTCGCCGCCGCCGTCGCTCTGGGCGAACTCGTGCACCTGGTGGGGGAGGGCGCCTCGGCTCTGCAGAGGCGGCGCACCGCCGCTTCGGTGGCGGGTGGAGGCTCGGCACCGGCGGCACTGGCGGGGGGCTCGGCGCTGGTGATCGTGGCCGTCGTCCTCGTCTCGCTCGCCTTGCCCCTCCGCTCCCTGCCGGGCGGCTCGGTCGGCGCCGACGGGGCCTACCACTGGGGTCCCCTGTCGACCCGCGAGTTCAACCTCGGACCCTTCTGGCTCGAGTACAACTTCCGCGGCTACGAGGACAAGAGCGGCTACGAGGGCGGCGGGGGGACCGTCGAGTACACCGCCCTCATGGCCACCATGGCCAAGGTGGGCCGCGAGTACGGCTGTGGCCGGGCCCTGTGGGAGTACGAGGCCCAGCGCCTCGGCTCGTACGGCACGACCATGGCACCCATGCTGCTGCCCCACTGGACCGACCGGTGCATCGCCTCCATGGAGGGCCTGTATTTCGAGGCGTCGTCGACCACGCCCTATCACTTCCTCATGCAGTCGGAGCTGTCGGCGGCGCCGTCACGGGCCCAGCGTGACCTGCCCTACACCGGACTCGACGTGGCCGCCGGCGTCGACCATCTCCAGCTCATGGGCGTCCGCTACTACATGGCGTTCTCGCCCTCGGCGGTGGCCGCGGCCCGCGCCGAGCCCGAGCTCACCGAGATCGCCACCAGTGGGCCGTGGGTGATCTTCCTGGTGGCCGACAGCGAGCCCGTCGTCGGACTCGACCACCTGCCCGTCGTGTGGACCGA
>RFFY01000710.1 GCA_003697065.1 Actinomyces sp.
GGAAGACGCCAGTCGATCGGCTCGCGCCCGGCCTCGACCAGGGCGGCGTTGGTGCGGCTGAAGGGACGGCTGCCGAAGAAGCCCCGATGGGCCGACAGGGGCGAGGGATGGGGGGACTCGATGACGACATGGCGGGAGGTGTCCACCAGCGACCTCTTGCGGCGGGCGGCGGCGCCCCACAAGATGAACACGACCCGCTCGGGCTTGGCGGCGACGACCTCGAGCACCCGGTCGGTGAAGCGCTCCCAGCCTCTCCCCTGGTGGCTGGCGGCGCGTCGGGCGGCCACCGTCAAGGTGGCGTTGAGCAGGAGCACCCCCTGGCGGGCCCACGGCTCCAGGCAGCCGTGGTCGGGGGGCTCGATACCCAGGTCGTCGCGCAGCTCGGTGAAGATGTTCTCGAGCGAGGGGGGCCGCGGGACCCCGGGCCGCACCGAGAAACACAGGCCGTGGGCCTGGCCCGGACCGTGGTAGGGGTCCTGACCGAGGATGACCGCCTTCACCGAGGCATAGGGCGTGAGGTGAAGGGCGGCGAAGACCTCGTCGGGGGGCGGGTACACCTCCCCCCGGGCCCGTTCGGCGGCGACGAAGGCCTGCAGCTCCCGCCAGTAGGGCTCGTCGAACTGGTCGCGCAGCAGGGGGTTCCAGTCGGTGCGGGGCGCCACGGGCGCATCGTAGGCCCGGGCGCCGGGGCGCCGCGGCGTCCGTCTCAGACGGGACGGTCGCCCACGATCGAGGCCCGCTCCATGACCCGCACATCGGGCCAGTAGTCGTTGGCGGCGTAGTGCTGCACCGTCCGGTTGTCCCAGAAGGCCACCGTGTGGGGCTCCCAGTGGAGCCGGAACTGGTACTCGACGGTCTCGGCCCGGCTCGACAGGTACCCGATCAGCTCCACACTCTCGTCGGGATCGACGCCTTCGATGTGGGACGTGAAGAAGCGGTTGACGAAGATGATCCGCCGCCCGGTCTCGGGATGGGTGCGGATGACGGGATGACGCGCCGGCGGGTAGGCCGCCCGGGTCTCCTCCTCGGCCCCCTCGGGCACCTGGCCGCGGAAGGCGAGCAGGAAGTCGTGGACGGCGGTGAGGCCCTCGACCCGCGCCTTCATCTCGTCGGACAGGCCGTCGTAGGCAGCGGCCATGTCGGAAAAGAGGGTGTCACCGCCGGTCTCGGGCACCGAGATGGCGTGCAGGATCGCCCCCATGGAGGGCACCTCGCGCCAGGTGACGTCGTGGTGCCAGCCGTTCTCGTAGCCGGCCACGTCGGCGCCCTTCTCGAAGCGGACGAGCTCGGGGTGCTCGGGGTTGCCGGTGATGAAGGGATGGATCTCGAGCTCGCCGAAGCGCCGGGCGAAGGCCACGTGGGCGGCAGAGGTGAGGGGCTGGTCACGGAAGAAGACGATCTTGTACTCGAGCAGGGCCCGGCGGATGTCGGCGATGACGGGGTCGGGCAGGTCAGCGGTGAGGTCGATGCCGGTGATCTCGGCGCCCAGGGTCGCCCCCCACTGGCGGACGTCGAACTCGTTCCAGGTGAGCGAGGCCAGGCGCCGGCGTTCCTCGGCCAGATGGGCGAGGGGCCCGAGCTCCATGCCGTAGGGCTCGACCCGCACACGTCGGGCGGCCAGGGCCGCGGCCGGGTCGCTGGTGCCGGGCCGGGGGTCGGTGGTGGTGTCGGCGGGGTTCACATGATCTCCTCGGGCCGATGGCCCAGCTCAGGCGGTGATGCCGAAACGCTCGAGCCCGAAGGCCCGGACGGCGTTGGCGCGGGCGAGCTTGTGGATCTCCTCGTCGTCGAGTCCGGCCTGGGTGACGATCTTGGTGAAGGTCTCGCGGGTGTGGGGGAAGGTGGTGTCGGCGTGGGGATAGTCGACCTCGAAGCAGATGTTGTCCATACCCACCACGTCGCGGTTCCGCAGTCCGATCTCGTCGTCGAAGATGCAGCCGTAGATGCGACCGTCGATGTAGCTGGAGGGCCGCTTCGGGAGCTGGACGCCGAAACTCGTCGTGGGGTCGCGCTCCTCCCACAGCTTGTCCATGCGCTCGATGACGTAGGGCATCCACCCCACCTGGCCCTCGGCGTAGGCGATGACGAGACCGGGGAAGCGCTCGAGGATGCCCGACAGGATGTAGTCGCACATCGAGCCCATGGCGTTGGCGAAGGTGATGGTCGAGCTCACCGAGAAGGGGGCGTCGGGCGAGGTGGACGGCATCTTGGAGCTCGAGCCGATGTGCATGCACAGGACCGTCTCGGTCTCCTGGCAGGCGGCGAAGACCGGGTCCCAGAAGCGGGACGGGTCGTGCACCGAGGGCAGACCCAGGTGGTAGGGGTTCTCCGAGAAGCTGATGGCGTGGGAACCCTTGTCGGCGCAGCGTCGGATCTCGGCAGCGGCGGCCTCGGGGTCCCACAGGGGGATGATCGTCATGGGGATGAGGCGGCCCGCTCCGTCGCCGGCGCACCACTCGTCGATCATCCAGTCGTTGTAGGCCCGCACGCACACGGCGGCGAGCTCCTTGTCCTCACGCTCCAGGAAGGCCTGGCCGCAGAAGCGGGGCAGGACGTTGGGGTAACAGATCGAGGCCTCGACGCCGTTGGCGTCCATGTCGGCCAGGCGTTCGGCCTGCTTCCAGGCCCCGGGACGGATCTGGTCGAAGGTGATGGGGGTGACGTCGAGCTTGTCGAAGCCCACCGCCGCCGACAACTTGGGCAGGGGGTAGACGAGGTCGTCGTAGAGCCACCAGTCGCACCAGTCGCCGTCCTCGACCCCCTTTTCGTAGGAGAAGACCCCGCCCTCGAAGGAGAAGCGGGCCCGGTCCCGCTCGACCCGGGGTGCCCGGTCGAGGTAGCGGCGCGGGACCCGTGAGGTCCACAGGTCGGGCGGCTCGACGACGTGGTCGTCGACGGAGATGATGCGGGGAATCTCGGTCACGTGTCCTCCTCGCTCGGCGGGTCCAGCCTAGAGCAGATCTGACGGTCCGTCAGATCTCCTCGGGCTAGCGTGCGGCCATGGCTCCCACCCCCGACTCACGTGCCGAGGTCATCGTGCTCGGCGGCCCGGTCGTCACCTGCGCCGCCCCCGGCGACGGGCCCGCCACCGCCGAGGCCGTGGCGATCGGCGGTGGACGCATCCTCGCCGTGGGCGACACCGACGAGGTGCTCGGCCGGCGCGACCGCCACACCAGCATCGTCGATCTCGCCGGTCGGGCGCTCCTGCCCGGCCTGATCGAACCCCACTCCCACCCCGACCTGTGCGCCCTGCTCTACGACTGGATCGACGTGAGCGGTTTCACCCATCGACGGGTACGGGAGGTGGAGCGCGCCCTGGCCGACGCCGTCGCCGTCGCCCGCCCGGGCGAGTGGCTCTTCGCCTTCGGCCTCGATCCCATGCTCACCGCCGACCTCGGCACCTGGGACCGCGACCGCCTCGACGCCCTGGCCCCCGACAACCCGCTCGTCGTCATGCTCCAGTCCATGCACACGGTGTTCGTCAACAGCGCCGCCCTCGCCGCCATCGGTCTCGACGACGATGCCCCCGACCCCTGTCCCGGCTTCACCCACGACGGGCGGGGGCGGCGCACCGGACGGGTGGTCGAGCAACCCGCCATCCTCCTCTTCAGCGCCCACGCCCTCGCCGACCCCGACGAGCTCGTCCGGCGCCTGGTCGACCAGGAGGCCCGCTACGCCGCCGTCGGCATCACCAGCGTCGGTCTGGCGGGCACCCAGCTCGGCGACACCATGCTCGACGTCCTCGCCGGGCTCGCCCGGCGCGACGGCGCCGCCGTCCGCCTCGTCGCCTACCTGCGCCACCAGCAGGCCGATCGCCTGGCGCGACCGGAGACCGGCGACGACCGCTGGCGGGTGGCGGGGGTGAAGCTCTGGTACGACGGCTCGCCCTACTCGGGCACCATGCTGCTCGACGAGCCCTACCTCGACACCGAGCTGTGCTGTTGCACCCTCGGTATCCCCGCCGGCAGCGTGGGCGAGGCGAACTTCGAGCCCGACGAGCTCCTCGAGATGCTCACCGCCTTCGCCGCCGACGGCTGGCAGGTCCTCACCCACGCCCAGGGTGACCGGGGCGTCCGCGAGATCGTCGACCTGTACCGCGACGCCCTCGACGCCGCCGGCCGCCGCGGCGCCGACCACCGTTGGCGCCTCGAACACTGCCTCCTGGCCTCCCCCGCCGACCTCGAACGGTCCCTGGAGCTGGGGGTGTCGCCCTCCTTCCACGTCGACCACGTCCGCTGGTACGGCCGCCACCTCCGCGACGAAATCCTCGGACCCGACCGGTGCGCCCACCTCATGCCCGTGGGCACCGCCCACCGCCTCGGCCACCGGGTCAGCCTCCACGCC
>RFFY01000711.1 GCA_003697065.1 Actinomyces sp.
ATGATCAAGGCCAAGGGGCGCGAGCTGCTGGGTGAGCATGGCTTCCGCTACATCACGTCGATGACCGACCCCGAGATCCGCAAGGCCCTGGCGTCGGGTCTGCTGCAGCTCAGCTTGTTCGACGAGGATGTCGCCGAGGTCGTCTCTGGGGACCGTCGATACATCCTGCGCCGCAATCCGGCGATGACCGCGCGGACGCGGAGCCGGCGGGCCGACCAGTTTGCGCGCGTCCAGGCCAAGGTCGATGCCCGCAACGCGTTGGTGGCCACCAGCAAGCGGGCAGACCCGCAGGTGTCGCTGCGGTCCGCCAACAAGTGGTTGAAGACCTACAAGCTGGACAAGTACGTTTCCGCCGAACTGCATGACCGCGTGGTCCACCTGGTCGTGGACCACGAGGCGCAGCGCGAACTCGAAAGCCTCGACGGCTGCTATGTCGTCACCACCGACGTGCCGGTCGCGCATGCCTCCGCTCAAGAGATCTGGGACCGCTACGGTGACCTCCAGAAGGTCGAGCGCAACTTCCGAACCATGAAGACCGCGGGCCTCCAACTGCGCCCCATCTTCCTGCGAAAGGCCAACCGGACCCGTGCGCACGCCTTCGTGACGATGCTTGCCCTCAAGATCACCCGAGAACTCGAACGCCGGGTCGCTCCCCTGGGGCTGACCTGGAAGGACGCGCTGGACCGGCTGCAGGCCGTGCGGTTGGTGACACTGGCGGACCCGAACCTGGGCCTCTGGCGACTCCCCACTACCTGGGCGACCGAGCAACGCGAGGTTCTCGACGTGCTCCCACGCCTGCCTCCCCCGCGGTTGTCTCTACATCCTGCGGGCGGGGTCAGTCCAAAACTGACCGTTCTACCTTGGGTGTCGGGCTCGGGCTGGCTGGGCTTATGGGGGAAGATCCGTCAGACCCCGGAGGGGGGAGTCGCTCCGCGGAGTGGTTGGACCGGGAGGGCGAAGCCCGGAGGTCCAACTGCGACGCGGGGTGACGGGGGGAACCTGGAGGGGTTCCCCCCTGGAGAACTCGCGGCCCACCGGGGAGCGATAGGACGCCCTCCATGTCGCACGCTCCGACCCACCGTCTTGTCGCCACCCTTCGCCGCGACCTGCAGGCCGTCTTCGACCGCGACCCGGCGGCCCGCAGTCGGCTGGAAGCGCTGACCTGCTACCCGGGGCTGCATGCCCTGGTGGCCCACCGCGTGGCCCACCGCCTGTGGACCGGCGGGCACCAGCTCTCGGCGCGGCTCATCTCGCACTGGAGCCGGGTGTTGACGGGCATCGAGATCCACCCGGGGGCCGAGGTGGGCGCCGGGGTGTTCATCGACCACGGCATGGGCGTGGTCGTCGGCGAGACCTCGGTCATCGGCGACGACTGCACGCTGTACCACGGGGTCACCCTGGGGGGCACGAGCTGGCGCAAGGTCAAGCGCCACCCCACCCTCGGAAACGGCGTGGTCGTGGGGGCCGGCGCCAAGCTGCTCGGCCCCATCGTCGTCGGCGACGATGCCCGGGTGGGGGCCAACTCGGTGGTCGTCCGGGACGTTCCGGCGGGCGCGACGGTCGTCGGGGTCCCGGCCCGGCTGGTCCAGGAACGCACCCCGGCCGAGGCGCCGGCGGATGCTCCCCACTGGCGCCGCGATCCCACGGTGGGCGCCGACGACCCGGTGTTCTCGCGCCTCGCCGAGCTGGAGGCCGAGGTCCGGGCGCTCAAGGGCCTGCCCCCGCTGCCCGGCGGCGGCGGGGGGGATCCCCAGGTCCGAGGTGGGGAGCCGCCCCCGGCGCGCCCGCGGCGCAAGGAGCCCCGATGAAGCGCTGCGCCGACCTGCTGGAACTCGTCGGGCGCACGCCGGTCGTGCGCATCAACCGGGCCTGCGACCCGGCCATGGCGACGCTGTGGGCCAAGCTGGAGTACGAAAACCCGGGCGGTTCCATCAAGGACCGCATCGCCGCCCGGATGATCGACCAGGCGGAGGCCGCCGGGCGCATCCGGCCGGGGCGCACCACCATCGTCGAAGCGACCAGCGGCAACACCGGCATCGGCCTGGCCATGGTCTGCGCGGTGCGCGGCTACCGGCTGGTGCTGACCATGCCCGACGACGTCTCGGTCGAGCGGCGCACCCTGCTGGCCGCCTATGGCGCCGAGTGCGTGCTGACCCCGGCGGCGGGGGCGATGCCGGCCGCCATCGCCCGGGCCGAGGAGCTGGGCGCCCGCGTCGACGACGCCTTCTTCCCCCGCCAGTTCGAAAACCCCGACAACCCCTTGGCCCACCGCCTGGGCACCGGGCCCGAGCTGGTCGACGCCTTCGACGACATCGGGCTGGACGGCTTCGTGGCCGGCATCGGGACCGGCGGCACCATCACCGGGGTCGCCCCGGTGCTGCGGGCCCGGTGGCCGGACATCGTCATCTACGCTGTCGAGCCCGCCGCCAGCGACGTGCTCAGCGGCGGCGCCCCGGGGCTGCACCAGATCCAGGGCCTGGGTGCGGGCTTCGTGCCGCCGGTACTCGACCGGGACGCCTACGACGCCGTCGTACCGGTCGCCGACGACACCGCCATGGAAGGGGCCCGCATGCTGGCCCGGGCCGAGGGGCTGCTGGTCGGGATCTCGTCGGGGGCGACGTTTGCGGTGGCCCGGCAGCTCGGCCGCAAGCTGGGCCCCGGCAAGAACATCGCCTTCATCTGTGCCAGCAGCGGCGAGCGGTACCTGTCGACGGCGCTGTTTGCCTGAGCTTTGGCGTCGTGGGTCGGCGGGTGTGTCCGCCTGTCGGGGCGGATGCGGCGGCAGAGCTGTCTGCTTTCGCCACGAAGTGTGCGCGCGGAGCGGCGTCGATTGACCGGCCTGGCGGCGCGTGCGAGGGTCTCTCTCGACGGCGGCCGTGACATTCGGCGAAGAAAGAATTCTTCCGGTGAAAAATTTTCCCTTGCCCGCCGAAAAATTTTGGGCGATAACACTGATGCGCGGTCACCGAACAACCCCCGCGTCGAACCCAACCCACCGGCCTCTGGCCAACGGAGCAACACCATGACGACCATCACCCGCCTCATCCAGGACGAGTCCGGCGCCACCGCGATCGAGTACGGCCTCATCGCCGCCCTCGTCTCCGTCGTCATCATCGGCGCGCTGACCACCCTCGGCTCCAACCTGTCGACGCTGTTCTCCAGCATCGCCAGCACGGTGTCTGTCGGCTCCTGATCGGCGTACCGGCAGGTTCGCCCCCGGTGGGACTTCCCACCGGGGGCGTTCTGCGTCTGGGGGTGGCCGGTCGCGGTCCCGCCCTCCCTCGCGATAGCGGGCGCCTCGATGACCACCCCACCGGACAACCCGCACCCCGCCGCCCCGCCGGCGACGGATCGCAGGATCGAGCTGGCCGTGCTGGCGGTGCTGCTGGTCTGCCTGGTGGGGGCGCAGGTCGGGCTGACGGCCTGGGGTGCCGAGATCGGCGTCGATGGCGGCTACTACACCGACGTCGCCATGCACGTGCGCGACGGCGACGGCCTGGTCAGCGACGTGTCGCTGTACCACGCCGGCTTCCCGCGCTTTCCGTACCCCTCGCCCATCTACCCGCTGTGGCCCTGGCTGTACGGGATGGCCGGCCGGCTCTGGCCCATCCTGTCCGTGGCCCACTGGCTGCCGTTTGTGCTGTGGGTGCTGTCGCTGCTTGGCGCATTCCTGTTCGGGCGCAGCCTGCTGCCGGGGCGGCTGCTCGGCCTGCGCGGGGTCCACGCCGGCCACCTCGCCGTGCTGATGCTCGGCACCCAGCGCGAATACAGCCGTTTCTCCACCCGGCCCTACACCGAAGCGCTGGCCTTCTGCCTGCTCACCTGGACCCTGTGGCGGGCCGGCCGCCTGCCGCCTCGCCTGCGCAGCGGGGTCGAGCTGGGGCTGTGGCTGTCGCTGCTGTGCCTGACGCGCTCGCAGATGTTCATCGTGCCCGTTGCGCTGGCGCTTTCGCTGGGGGTCGCAGCGCTGAGCGGGCCGGAGGGTCGGCGCTGGCTGCTCCCAGGCGGTGTCGCGCTGTCCATCGTCGCGGGAGCCCTGGCGATCTGGTGGGCGTCGATCCGCGACACCGTCGTCGACGCCAGCCCGCTGACCCTGCTGCGCTTCGACCAGGCTCGGGCCACCGACGTGCTCTCGCCCCTCGACATCATCAAGGACACGTCGGGGCCGTGGGAGTTCATCGTCGATCGCCTCGGCGGCGTGCTGCTGGCCTGGTCGCTGACCGACTGGGACCACTCCTACGCGCGCGGCTTCTTCTCGTGGCACTGGGCGCTGCCGGCGGCCGCCATCGTCGCGCTGTGGTCGCTGCCGCGGCTGCGCGCCGTGGACTGGCGCGCGGCCCTGCGCAGCCCCCGGGCCCTGCCGTGGTCGTTCGTCATCCTGGTGGCGCTGGGGGGCCTCGCCAGCGTGCACCTCCCCCACAAGGACGGCTTCGACGACTGGTACTTCCGCCGTCGCCACGCCGTGATCTGCTTCCTCGCCTTCTTCCTCTGCCTGCTCTACCTGCTGCGCCAGCCCCGGACCCCGGGCCGCCTCGCCGGCGTCGCCATCGTGGTGTCGGCCATCGGCTTTTCGGTGGAGTCGTTGTACTGGCGCTTCGACCATGCCCTGCAGGACCCGGGTCCCGACCCCGATGTCGAGCTGGCCCAGTGGCTGGGCGAGCACCGCGGCGACGACGGGCAGCTCGTCGTCGCGCTCAACGCCTTCAAGCCGCCGGAGCTGGCCTGGCGGACCACCGGCGTGGGCTACCACTGGTTCTACGAGCGCACCGCCCTGGTCGACCTCTGCCGGATGTTCGACGTGCTGGGCGCCGAGCTGCTGGTGTTCAACCCCCGGGCGACCCGCGGATGGGTCTTCCTCGACGATCGCAAGGCGTTTCGCCGGGCCTTCCGGCCATCCACCGACCGGCCGGCGGGCTACGCCGTCTACACCCGGCGGGCCCCGTCAGTCCCCTGCGACACCTCCCCCGACCCGGCCGCCGGAGATGGGGCCGGCGGCGTCGACGAAGGGCAGTGAGCCCGGCGGGTACGCGGTCATCCGCCAGATGGCCCCGCGCAGCCCCGTCTCGTCGACGTCGGGGTTGGCGAACTCCCAGACGGTGGTGCCGTCGGCGTCCACCTCGCGGACGTAGCCGCTGTCCGAGATGGTGATCAGCGTGTTGCCGTTTTCGAGGCGCTGCACGCTGCCGCGGGTCTTGCTGAAGAAGCGGGGCGGGCCGTCGTAGCGCCAGGTCACCCGGTTGGTGAGCGGGTCCAGCTCGACCACCCGGGAGCGCTTCGTGCCGTTGTCGAAGATGAGGATGTGGCCATCGTCGAGCAGCACCGGGTCGTGCTGGAAGGTGAGGTTGCCCGGCCCCCACAGCCACAGGATCTCGTGGCTGTCGCCGTCGAGGATGGCGACGGTGTGGATGTTGCGCATGCTCAGCAGCACGTTGCCGCGGGCGTACAGCGGCGAACGGTCGGCCAGGGCGCCGTCGAAGACCTCGACGTGGTTGGTGTGCAGCAGGTCGAGGTCGGCGGTGGCGCCGGGTCGGGCTCGCACGGCGCCGGTGTCGGGGAGCAGGAAGGCGTAGGGCGAGGCCCGCAGCGCCTCGAGGACCGACCACTCCTCGACCAGGTCGCCGTCGGGGGTGAGCACGGTGACGACGTCGTCGAGAACGTCGAGACTCTCGTGCAGGTCGGGGATCCGGCGGGCGTGGCGGGACAGGACGTGGATGCGCCCGTCGGCGTCGACGTCGAGGTCGTGGTGGGTGCGGGCCCGGAAGGTCCAGCGGATGCGGCCGTCGCGGCGCAGCGCGACCAGGCCGACGTCCTTCATGAGCACGATGAGGTCGCCGGTGTCGGGGTCGAGGTGGACGTGCTGCCAGGGGGCCTCGGTGTCGGCGGCCCAGTGGGCGACCGGCCGGCCGTCCAGGTCGATGAGCCAGGCCTGCTCCTGGGTGCGCGAGTAGTAGAAGCGCAGCCCGGGCGCGGGGCGACCGGGTTCGTGGACCAGCACGCCCCGCTTGTCGGCGTCGGGGTCGACGGTGCCGTCGACGTAGCCGAGGGCCTGCAGCAGGTCGGCCTGCTCGGTGCCGGCCTCGACCAGGCGGCGGGGGTCCGGCGGATCGGCGGGCTGGCCACAGGCCAGTAGCAGGGCCAGCAGCAGGGGCAGCAGCAGGGGCGGCATCAGATGAGGTGCACCCGGGCGGCGAGGTCGGGGTGGGCGGCGCGGGCGTCGCGGGTGGCGTTGCGGGTGTCGACGATGAGCCGCCCGTGGGTGAGCACCCGCTCCATGTCGAAGGCGCTGTGGTCGGTGAGCAGGACCACGCAGTCGGCGGCGGCCAGGGCATCGTTCGTCAGCGGCCGGCTGTGATGGG
>RFFY01000113.1 GCA_003697065.1 Actinomyces sp.
GCACCGCAGAACTGGACGGCCTTCCAGATCGAGCGGGGCCCGTAGGCCTCGCCGGCGTGGATGGTGAAGTGGAAGTTCTCCCGCTGGCAGTACTGGAAGGCCAGCAGATGGTCGTCGGGCGGGTAGCCGTCCTCGGGGCCGGCGATGTCGAAGCCGACCACGCCCCGGTCCCGCCAACGCACCGCCGCCTGGGCCACGTCGAAGGAGCGGTCGAGATGGCGCATGGCCGAACAGATCGCCCGGATCGTCAGGCCCGTCCCGGCGGCGCCGGCGGCGAAACCGTCGAGGACGGCCTCGATGGCGTCGTCGAGGGTGAGCCCCCGCTGGGTGTGCAGCTCGGGGGCGAAGCGGACCTCGGCGTACACGACCCCGTCGGCGGCGAGGTCCTCGGCGCACTCCCGGGCCACCCGACGGAGCGCCTCGGCGGTCTGCATGACCCCCACCGTGTGGGCGAAGGTCTCCAGGTACAAGGTGAGATCCTTGCGGTTGGCGCCCCTCTGCATCCACACGGTGAGCTCGTCGGGATCGGTGGTCGGCAGCTCGTCGTAGCCGACCTCGTCGGCGAGCTCGATGATGGTGGCGGGACGGAGTCCGCCGTCGAGGTGGTCGTGCAGGACGACCTTGGGGGCGCGACGGATGCGCTCGGGGGTGGGGGGACCGGCATCGATGCCGGCGACGGGGAGGGCCATCGGCGCAGGTTACCGGAGGCTCACACGGTGGCCGGCGGCGAGGTGCGGAAGCCCCGCAGGGGCAGGTCGGGCCGGCGCTGGAGCCAGTTGTCGTCGGGGTAGTGGGCGGTGCCCTCGATCACGTGGAGGGTGTAGGCGTGGCGCGAGCGCTCGGACCGGTTGGGCCCGCTCCAGTGGGGCAGGGTGCCGTGCAGGACGACCAGGGTCCCCTTGGCCACCTCGAGGGGAACCAGCTCCTCGGTGGGGTAGGGGGTGGGGTCGAGCACCTCGGTGACGGTCCCGCGGCCCCGGCGTCGGAAGCGGGTCTTCACCGGGATCCGGTGACCGCCGGGGATGGCCCACAGGCAGCCGTTGTCGACGGTGGCGTCCTCGAGGGCGAACCAGAAGCCCATCACGCTGGGGGGCTCGGTCCACAAGAAGGTGTGATCACAGTGACAGACGACCTCACCCCCGATACCGGGCTGCTTGAAGATGTACATCGACTGCAGGAGGCGGGGATCGACGAAACCGAGCTCGTCGGCGAGGGCGGCGAGTTCGGGAGTGCGCGAGAAGCGGTCGAAGACGGGATCGAGGTCGTGCATGGCGTGGCCCAGCTTGTTGACCGCCAGGGGGAGGGGACGCGTCAGGCGGCCCTGCTCGTCGACGGCGCCGTCCTCGAGGAACCAGCGGATCGTGTCGCCCGAGGTCAGGAACCACTCGTCCTGGGTGTGGGTCTGCTCGGTGGTCGAGAACACGGTGAGGGCCCCGTCCACGTCGGGATCGACCCCGGCGAGGAGGTTCTCGGTGTGGGCCCGCAGCTCGTCGCAGCGCTCGGCGGGCACGAAGTCGGCCAGGACGGCGAAGCCGTCCCGCTCGACGCGATCGCGGATGTCGGCGGGGATGTCCACGGTGTGCTCCCGGTGGCTCGGCCGACCGGGTGGCGGCCCGGTCAGGTGTGTTCGCCCTTGCGGTAGATCATGCCGTCGGCGGCGGGCATCCGCAGCTTCTGGCCCCGGAAGATCAGCACCAGCAGCACGACGATGAAGGGGGTGATCGGGGGGAAGACCTGGGGCACCGAGTCGGTGGTGAGGTACCACACGGCGAAGACGATGGCGCCGATGCCCGACATGACGGCGTCGGTGCGCCGCCCCCGGCGCCGGCTCACGACGAACAGGCCGGCGAGGGCCAGGGCCGCCAGCAGCAACAGGGCGTGCACCCCGTTGCCCGACAGGTCGCGCAGCTGCAGGCCCCGCACGAAACCGAACAGCAGGGACCCCAAAGCGGCGCTCACCGGGTGCCAGTTGCCGAAGATCAAGGTGGCGAGACCGATGAAGCCCCGACCCTGGGTCTGGCCCTGCTTGTAGATCGAGGTGAGCTCGATGACGATGTAGGCGCCGCCCAGCCCGGCGAGGGCGCCGCTGATCACCACCCCGTAGTACTTGTAGCGGTACACGTCGACCCCGAGGGTCTCGGCCGCCACCGGATGCTCACCGCAGGAGCGGAGGCGGAGCCCGAAACGGGTGCGCCACAGCAGCCAGGTCGACAGGGGCACCAGGGCGAAGGCCAGCAGGGTGAGCCAGGACACGTCGCCCACGAGCCCCCGGGCCATGCCGGCGAGATCCGACACGTAGAACCAGTCGTGACGTTCGAACCACCCCAGCAGGTCGGGGGTTCGCCATCCGAACAGGTCCCCGCCGGCGAGGAAGGGGACGCTGAACGACGACACGCCGTCGACCCCGGGACTCTGGGTGATGGAACCACCCTCGCGGCCGGTGAAGACCTGGTCGGAGAGGTAGCGGGCCACCCCCGGCGCCAGCAGGTTGACGGCCACGCCCGAGATGATGTGGTCGACACCGAAGCTCACGGTGGCCACGGCGTGCAGCAGCCCACCGGCGGCACCCCCGGCGGCACCGATGGCCATGCCCGCCCAGGGGCCGTACTCGAGGGCGCCCCAGGCGCCGAACCAGGTGCCGAGGATCATCATCCCCTCGAGCCCGATGTTGACGACCCCCGCACGCTCCGAGAACACCCCGCCCAGGGCCGCCAGCATGATGGGCACCGCCCAGCGGAGCATGGCCCCCGAGCTCTGGGAGGTGGTCAACAGGTCGGTCTCGGGTTCGGCCAGGGCCTGGGTGACGGTGAGGACGGCCACCCCGATGGCGGCGTAGAGGGCCCAGCGGGCCCAGGTGGGCAGGGCGAGACGCGGGGCGCCGACCCGGGTCGGTTCGACGGTGGCGGTCATCGGGCGACCTCCGCGGTCGAGACGGTGTCGGCGCCGGCGCCGGCGTTGGCCAGGGCGGCGGCGGCGGCCCGGGCCTCGTCGCGCTGGCGGACACGGCGGACGACCTCGTAGGCGACGACCGCCGACAGCAGGATCACGCCCTGCATGATGATCACGATCTCGCGGCTGGCGTCGCCCTTGACGTCGAGAACCACGGCGCTGGCGTCGAGGAAGGCGAACAGGAGCGCACCGACGGCGATGCCGGCGGGGTGGTTGCGGCCCAGGAGGGCGACGCCGATGCCGGCGAAGCCCAGGCCCTGCACGAAGGCCTGGTCGTATTTGAACTTGTCGCTGAGGATGTCGGGCATGCCGACGAGGCCGGCGACGAGGCCCGACAGGACCATGGCCAACACGATGGTGCGCTTCTCGGGCACACCGCTGGCCCGGGCCGCGAACGGGTTCCAGCCCGTGGCCCGGAAGTCGAAGCCCACCCGGGTGCGGTTGATGAAGAGGTGGTAGGCGACACCGACGGCGACGGCGACGAGCAGCACCCCGGTCAGCTCACGGCCCTTGCCGATCTCGCGGGTGACGAGCTCGAGCCACGAGTTGAGGTCGGGCATGCGCCCCGATTCGGGGATCGTCTTCGTCGCCGTGTTCAAGGTGTCGTCCTTTTGCTGCCAGCGGGGCAGCAGGAAGGCGACGACGCCGGCCACGGCGATGGTGTTCAACATGATGGTCGAGATGACCTCGTTGACCCCGCGGGTGACCTTGAGTACGCCGGGGATGGCGCCCCAGAGGGCGCCGACGGTCATGGCGACCACGAGGATGACGGTGACGTGCAGGGGTGCCCACAGGGCGATGTGACCACCGACGTGGGCGGCGAAGAAGGCGGCGATGACGTATTGACCCTCGACCCCGATGTTGAACAGGTTCATCCGGAAGCCGATGGCGGCGGCCACGCCGGAGATGTACAGGGGGGTGGCCCGGTTCAGGGTGTCGACCAGGGTCTCGAGCCGGGTTCCGTACTCCCACATGTTGGCGTAGGCGTCGAGGGGGTTCGAGCCCGACACGACGAGCACGAGCGACGAGACGACCACGGCGAGGACGGTGGCGGCGACGGGGGCGGCGACGGTGAGGGCGACCCGGCGGATCATCGTTCGTCTCCGGCGGCGACGGTGGCGCCCGTCATGTGGGCGCCCAGCTCCCGGGGGGTGACGGTGGCGGGGTCGAGGTGGGCGACGATGCGCCCGCCGCGCATGACCGCCAGGGTGTCGGACAGGCCGATCAGCTCGTCGAGGTCGGCGGAGATCAACAGCACGGCGAGACCGGCGGCCCGTGCCCGGCGCAGGGACTCCCACACCGCTGCCTGGGCCCCGACGTCGATCCCCCGGGTGGGGTGCGAGGCGATGAGCACGACGGGGGTCGCGGTCATCTCGCGCCCGACGACGAGCTTTTGCTGGTTGCCGCCCGACAGGGCGTGGGCGGGGACCTCGATGTCGGGGGTCCGCACGTCGAAGGCGGCGCGGATCTCCTCGGTGCGGGCCCGGGCGCCGGCGCGGTCGAACCAGATCCCCCGGGCGAAGGGGGGCAGGGTCTGGTGCCCGAGGGCGGCGTTCTCCCACAGCGGGGCGGGCAGCAGGAGGCCCTCGCGGTGCCGGTCGGCGGGGATGTAGCCGAGACCGGCCTCACGCCGGTGACGCACCGAGGTGTGGGTGATGTCGACAAGCCCCTCGCCGGCGTCGAAACGGATCGTGCCGGCGGACAGGGCGCGGGTGCCCAGGAGGGCCTCGACGAGTTCGGCCTGTCCGTTGCCCTCCACGCCGGCGATGCCGAGCACCTCGCCGGCGTGGACGGTGAGTGAGACCTCGTCGACGACCGGACGCTCGTCGTGGAGCACCGTGGCCCCCTCGACCACCAGCAGGGCCCGGTCGGTCACCGTCGACTCCCGCGTCTCGGGGGTGGGGAGCTCGGAGCCGACCATCAGCTCGGCCAGGTCGTGGGCGGTGACCTCGTCGGGCGAGACCGTCGCCACCGTGCGGCCCCGGCGGATCACGGTGATGGTGTCGGCGATGGCGAGCACCTCGTCGAGCTTGTGGTCGATGAACACGATGGTCTCGCCCCGGGCCTTGAGCTCGCGCAGGTTGCGGAAGAGCTCCTCGACCTCGTGGGGGACGAGCACGGCGGTGGGCTCGTCGAGGATGAGGATGCGCGCGCCCCGGAACAGCACCTTGATGATCTCGACCCGCTGGCGTTCGCCGACCTCGAGTTCCTCGACGAGCTCGTCGGGGTCGACGGTCAGCCCGTAGTCGGCGCTCACCTGCTCGAGATGGCGACGGGCCGCCGTCTCGTCGATGATCCCCAGGCGTCCCGCCGGTTCGGCCCCGAGCACCACGTTCTCGAGGACGGTGAGCTGGTCGGCCAGCATGAAGTGCTGGTGCACCATGCCGATCCCCCGGGCGATGGCGTCGGCGGGGGAGCGGAAGCGGACCTCCTCGCCGTCGACGCGCATGGTGCCCTCGTCGGGGGGTTGCATCCCGTAGAGGATCTTCATGAGGGTCGACTTGCCGGCCCCGTTCTCGCCGCACAGGGCGTGGATCTCGCCCCGGGCCACGGTGAGGTCGATGTGGTCGTTGGCGACGACCCCGGGGAAGCGCTTGGTGATGCCCCGTAGCTCGATGGCGGGCGTGGTGCTGGCGGTCACGGATCCTCCGACGGCCCGGTCCGCCGATCGGGGGGCGGACGCGGGACGGGACCGGACACTAGTCCGGTCCCGTCCCCGTGTTCTCGGTGGGCCGGCGGAACGCACCGTCGGCCCGGTGGAACGGTCAGGGCGTGGTGGGCACCACGATGTCGCCGTTCACGATCTGCTGCTTGAAGTTCTCGAGCTGATCGGTGATGTCGTCGACGAAGCCACCCGAGGTGGAGTAGCCGACACCGTCGACGCTCAGGTCGAAGACCTGGAAGCCGGGCTCGAAACGACCCTCGACCTCGGCCTTGACGGTCTCGAAGACGGCCACGTCGACCCGCTTCAGCATCGAGGTGAGGATGTAGTCACGCACGTCCTCGCCGGCGGTCTTGTACTGGTCGGAGTCGACGCCGATGGCCCACACCTTGGTGCCGTTGGCCTCGGAGTACTCCTTGGCGGCCTGGAAGAGGCCGGCGCCGGAGCCACCAGCGGCGTGGTACACGATGTCGGCGCCCTCGGCGTACATCTGGGCGGCGATCTCCTTGGCCCGGTCGGGGGCGTTGAAGCCGTCGAAGTCGGGCGGCTCGGTGATGTACTGGGACACGACCTCGATGCTGGGGTCGACGGCGGCCACGCCGGCGCGGTAGCCGGCCTCGAACTTCTGGATGAGCTCGATGTTGACGCCCCCGATGAAGCCGACCTTGCCGGTCTCGGACTTCAGGGCGGCGGCGGCCCCGACGAGGAACGATCCCTGCTCCTCGGCGAAGACGAGGCTGGCGACGTTGTCGGCTTCGACGGCGCCGTCGACGATGGCGAAGTGGGTGTCGGGGTTGTTGGCGGCCACCTCGGCCATGGAGTCGGCGAAGAGGAAGCCGACGCCGATGACGAGGTCGTTCTCGTCGGCCTGGGCCTGGAGCAGCTCGGCCCGGTTGGATCCGTCCTCGTTGGGCGAGGCCTCGGTGAACTCGATGCCGAGCTCCTCCTTGGCCCGCTCGATGCCGGCGGCGGCGGCGTCGTTGAAGGACTGGTCGCCACGCCCGCCGATGTCGAACACGAGGCCGACCGTCACGTCGGTGCCGGCCATCTCCTCGCCGCCGGCCTCCTCGCCACCGGCCTCCTCACCCTGATCGGGCTCGGGCTGGTCGTCGGTGGCCTGCTGGTCACCGCCGCCCTCCTCGGCGGGCTGGCTGGATTCGTCGCCGGTCGTCGAGGTCGAGTCGTCGTCGCCGCAGGCGGCGGCCACGAGCGAGAACGACACGACGATGGCCAGCAACAGAAGAAGTCGCTTGCGCATGATGTCCTCCGTACGTCGACACAGGGGATCGACGTGATCGTTGCGGGAACTCACCTCTCAGGTGAGAACCGGAACGCTAGTGGCTGGCGGACCCCTTCGCTCACGTCGGCCGGCGATGTGGCGGGTCAGCGACGCGGCGCCGACCGGCTCAGTAGTAGACGCAGCGGGTGCGGTGACGGGGAACGGCCTTGTAGCGGGGACGCCCCCCCAGATTCCACAGCACGGTGTCGAGATCGGCCGCGGTGAGGCGGCGTCCGCGGGCGGCGAGGGCCTCGGTGAGGAGCTCGGCGGCGTGGACGCCGCAGGCCCGGATCTCGACTTCGGGAGCCGACCCTGACGTGATGTCCTCGACGGCCTCGATGCGGGCGACGAGGCCGGGATCGAACACCAGCACCCCCTCGACCCGCAGCACGTGGGGGACGAGGTTGTCGGCGAAGATCGTGAGCCGGTCGAGGTCCTCGAAGCGGCCCGGCCCCCGC
>RFFY01000712.1 GCA_003697065.1 Actinomyces sp.
GCCGCCCTCGTCGGTCTCGCCGCGGTCCTGGCCACCGTCGGGGTCACCGACACCGAGCCCCTCCCCTCCCCGATCGACGAGACCGCAGAGCCCGCACCACCGGCCCCGTCGACGACCCTCCCGGCCTTTCCCGACATCGTGTTGTCCACCACCGGCCCCGTCGCCGACGGGCAACGCCTGGGCATCTCGGTGACCCCGCCCCAGGCCCTCGACGCCGCCATCTGCGTACGGGGCGCCTCCGACCTCTGCGCCCCCCTGCGCGTCAGCTCCATCTCCGACCCCGCCGCCCTCGACTTCGTCGACGCCGTGTCCATCCCGCGTCGCTTCGTCATCGCCGAGGGCGAGCTCGTCGACTGCGCCCTCATGTCCTGCGACCTGCACCTCACCCCCACCGACGGGGGCACCCTCGTCTTCCCCCTCACTTTCGATCCCGACTCACCCGTCGCCGGACCCGTCCGTGCCCTCGCCAGCCCGCCGCCGCCCTGGTCCGACGGCCAACAGGTGGTCTTCGACTTCGCCGAACTCACCTGGCTCACGGCCCGCCAGTGCGTGGTGGGTGGCGACGAGTGCTGGGTCGATCCCGTCACGGGTCTGCCCGCCAACGCCACACCGCCAGGTCCGTCCAGCTCGGCCGCCATCCGCATCGTGCGCTTTCTGCCCGTGGGCGAGCGCACGGTCGACTGCCTCGAGACGGCCTGCGAGATCCGCCTCGCCTCGGTCTACTTCCCCCGGCCCGTCGAACCCGTCGCCGTCACCATCGACCCCCGTCCCACCGAGATCAACGGGCTCCAGGTGCTCGTCGGTCCCACCGCCCCCCTCAGCGACGGCCAGGGCGTGTCGATCATCGCCCGCCAGGCCGCCGGCGACGAGCTCCTCGTCGAGGTGTGCCACGCCGGACCCGGTCCCTTCTGCCAGACCCTGCGCCGCGCCCCCATCGGCGCCACGAGCACGGTCGTCACCCGGGTCGAGGTCCCCCGCTTCACCGCCGACGGGGTCGACTGCGCCCGCCGGGGCTGCGTCCTGCGCCTCTCGACCGACACCCAGCAGGTCGTCGCCGGCATCGCCTTCGACCGCTGAGGCCGACCCGC
>RFFY01000713.1 GCA_003697065.1 Actinomyces sp.
GGTCGGCCCGTCCTCACGGCGGGTCCCACCCGACGCGAAACACACTAGTGTGATTCGCGGGTGGGCCGTACCGGCCCGGGGACCGTAGGCGGCGTCCCGACCGGGTGTCCCGCCCCGAGCTCGCCGCCGTCTCGACACCGCATCGCTTTCGACACCGCATCCGTCTCGACACCGCACCGCTTTCGACACCGCCGCCCGCCATCCGTCTCCGAGAGGTCCCACCATGGCGCTCGCTCCCGAACAGGCCACCATCGGCATCACCCGTCGCTTCACCCGGGCCGGGATGCACCCCTACGACGAGGTGGCGTGGGAGCGGCGCACGGCCCGCCTGATCGACCACCGGGACGGTTCGGTCGCCTTCGAGCAGACCGACGTCGAGGTTCCCGCCTCCTGGTCCCAGAACGCCACCAACATCCTCGCCCAGAAGTACTTCCGGGGCACCCCGGGGACACCCGAGCGGGAGAACTCGCTACGCCAGGTCGTCGATCGGGTCGTGGGCACCATCGCGGCGTGGGGCGAGCGCGACGGCTACTTCGCCGACCGGGCCGAGGCCGAGGCCTTCCGCCACGAGCTCACCCACCTGATCGTGCACCAGAAGGCGGCCTTCAACTCGCCGGTGTGGTTCAACATCGGGGTGAAGGGCGTGCCCCAGCAGGCCTCCGCCTGCTTCATCCTGTCCGTCGACGACACCATGGACTCGATCCTCGACTGGTACGTCCAGGAGGGGCGCATCTTCAAGGGCGGCTCGGGTGCCGGGGTGAACCTGTCGCGGATCCGGGCCTCGGTCGAACCCCTGGCGGGGGGCGGGACGGCGTCGGGGCCGGTCAGCTTCATGCGGGGCGCCGACGCCTCCGCCGGCACCATCAAGTCCGGGGGCAAGACCCGGCGGGCGGCGAAGATGGTCATCCTCGACGTCGACCACCCCGACATCGAGCAGTTCATCTGGTGCAAGGCGATCGAGGAGCGCAAGGCACGGGTGCTGCGTGACGCCGGCTTCGACATGAGCCTCGACGGCGCCGACATCCACTCGGTGCAGTACCAGAACGCCAACAACTCGGTGCGGGTCACCGACGAGTTCATGCAGGCCGTCATCGACGACGGCGACTGGGATCTCGTCGCCCGCACCGACGGGTCGGTCGTACGCACGGTCCGGGCCCGCGACCTCCTGCGCCAGATCGCCGAGGCCGCCTGGGAGTGCGCCGATCCGGGCATCCAGTTCGACACCACCATCAACCACTGGAACACGGCGGCGGCCACCGGGCGCATCAACGCCTCCAACCCGTGCAGCGAGTACATGCACCTCGACGACTCGGCGTGCAATCTGGCCTCGATCAACCTCCTCGCTTTCCTCGACGACGCCGACGAGCACGGCGAGCAGCACTTCGACGTCGAGGGCTTCCGCCACGCCGTGCGTGTGGTCTTCACCGCCCAGGAGATCCTGGTCGGCAACGCCGACTATCCGACCGAACGCATCGGTGAGACCTCCCGCCGTTTCCGCCAGCTCGGGCTCGGCTACGCCAACCTCGGCGCCCTCCTCATGGCCGAGGGCCTGCCCTACGACTCCGACGAGGGTCGCGCCCTGGCCGCCTCGGTCACGGCCCTGATGACCGGCGAGGCCTACCTCACCTCGGTGTGTCTCGCCGCCCGCATGGGTCCCTACGCCGGGTACCACGAGAACCGCGAGCACCAGTTGCGGGTTCTCGAGCAGCACCGGGCCGCCGCCGCCCGTATCGACGAGACCCTCGCTCCGACCCCCGTCCTCGAGGCGGCCCAGCGGACCTGGGACGAGGTGTGCGAGCGGGCCCCCCACGACGGGGTGCGCAACAGCCAGGCGACGGTGCTGGCTCCCACCGGCACCATCGGCCTGCTCATGGACTGCGACACGACCGGCATCGAACCCGACCTGGGCCTGGTCAAGACCAAGAAGCTGGTCGGGGGCGGCACCATGACGATCGTCAACCGGACCGTGCCGCGGGCCCTACGCCGTCTCGGCTACGACGACGAGACCGCCGCCGCCATCGTCGAGCACATCCGCGAGCACCACACGGCGGTGGGTGCGCCCGGCCTCGCCCCCGAGCACCTGGCCACCTTCGCCTGCTCCCTGGGCGACAACACCATCCACCATCTGGGCCACGTGAAGATGATGGGAGCGGTGCAGCCCTTCTTGTCGGGGGCCATCTCCAAGACGGTCAACCTGCCCAACGCCGCCACCGTCGAGGAGATCGAACTCCTCTTGATCGAGTCGTGGCGCCTGGGCCTCAAGGCCGTCGCCTTGTACCGCGACGGCTGCAAGGTCGCCCAGCCCCTCAGCACTGCCACCTCGGCCACCGGGGAGCCCGACGCCACCGCCACCTCGGCCACCGGGCAGCCCGACGGCACCGCCGCCCGGCGTCTCGGTGAGGTGGTCGGGCGGGTCGTCGAGAAGGTCGTGCACGAGCCGGTGCGCCAGCGCCTGCCCCGCAACCGCACCTCCCGCACCTTCGAGTTCCGGGTGGCGGACTGCAAGGGTTTCGTGACGGTGGGCGAGTACGCCGACGGCCGTCCGGGCGAGATCTTCGTGCGGGTCTCGAAGCAGGGTTCGACCCTGGCGGGCATCATGGACGCCTTCGCCATCTCCTTGAGCCACGGCCTGCAGTACGGGGTGCCTCTGCGGGCCTTCGTCGAGGCCTTCGTGGGCATGCGCTTCGAGCCGGCCGGCATGACCGACGACCCCGACATCCGGATCGCGTCGAGCCTCATGGACTATCTGTTCCGCAAGCTGGCGGTCATGTACCTGTCGCCGGCGGAGCGGGCCGAGCTGCACATCTTCACCACCGGGGAGCGCACCCAGCCCACCCTGCCCGGGGTCGAGGAGCAGGTGGTCGAGACGGTCCAGGGCACCGACATCCCGCCCGATCCCCCGTCGGTCCCGTCCCCGTCCCAGCTCGTCGCCCAGCTCGAGTTGGGTGTCGACACCGCACCCAGCGAGCCGGCGGCCGACCAGCGGGTGGCCGCGGCGCCCGAGCGGGCGACGGCGGCCGGCGACGCCCCCTTCTGCATGACCTGCGGCGTTCCCATGCAGCGCGCCGGTGCCTGCTTCGTGTGCGCCGACTGCGGGACCACCAGCGGCTGTAGCTGAGTCGGGTCGCGGGCGCCCTGGCCCCGGTGCGCGGTCCCCGGGAGGCGTCGCCGGTCAGTCCGCTTCGTGCTCGCCGTCGCTCGCCAGGCGGCGCTTGTGGGCGAGGTAGGCGCCGACCATCTCGCCGAAGCGGGCGGGGTTGTACACGTCCTCCTCGTAGGACCACAGGCCGTCGCCGGCGTACTTGAGGAGGGTGAAGTTGTGGGCCTGGTGCACCGAGCCGTCGCCGGGATCGGCGAAGCGGTTCCACAC
>RFFY01000714.1 GCA_003697065.1 Actinomyces sp.
CGCCGCGCCTCGCGCTCGGAGCACCCCGAGATCGTCTTCCACGACGACACACCATCCGCGCCCGCATCACCCAAGGTGTCGATCGCCGCGGTGGCCTTCACCCGTACCGCGGCGCACGCCGCTTCCAGGGCCGCCACCGCCCCCAACAACTCGACCAGCCGGCGCCGGCCCCAGCCCGTCACGTCCACGTCCGCCACCACGCCGGCCGCCTCGGCCAACCGGGTCGCCGGATCCGGCTCGCCGGCCGCGTCCGCTACGCACGCCGCGCCACCGGCCGGACCGGGACGCTCGAGCACACCGGAAGCGAACATATGTTCGATTCTAGCGACCCGGCGAGCGGGAAGCAACCCGATCACTCATCGGCAGATTCCGGGGGTCGTGGCGTCTCCGGCATCAGCCGAGCCGGACCGGGTCGGCGGCATCGGGGCGGAGGTCGAGGCGCTAGCGGCGGCGGTGCCGGGGGGGTGAGCGAACTGCTGGCCGGTGTTGGATGCCAACGACGCGCCCGACGAGTTCGACTTCGAGGTCCGCTCAGCCGACGGCCACACCCTGCGTGTGGCCGATGACGGATCGGTCGAACTCATCGACCCCAACGCGTCGACCCACAGCGACATCCCCCGGCATGGGCGTTCGACGCCAACGGCACCCCCCTCGCAGCCCGGTACACCATCGACCACCACACCCTCACCCCGCACGTCGACCACAGCGCCACCGACGCCTACCCCATCGCCGACCCCTGGTGGAAGCCCTGGACGTGGAGCTGGTCTCGAGCTCGGGGAAACTGGTCTCGAGCTTGGGGAAACTGGTCTCGAGCGTGGGGAAAGCTGAAGAGGGGCGGTCGGATCGCTTTCTCCCATGCTCGCACGCCCGACCCTCGCCGGCCCCGGCGCCGCCCCAGCGGTTAGCGTGCCTGCGTGGGTGACCCGGTCGAGATCGACGTGGGCGGGCGGCGCGTCCGGGTGTCCAACCCCGACCGGGTCGTGTTCGCCGACGTCGGGCTCACCAAGCTCGACATCGTCGAGCACTACCGCGCCCTCGCCAC
>RFFY01000715.1 GCA_003697065.1 Actinomyces sp.
CCCCCGCTCAGCGCCCGTCGAGCACCCGCACCGACTCGATGCCGTCCTGGGCCCGCAGGGCCTGGCGCACCTCGGGGGGCACGGGCACGTCGGTGGCGATCACCATCATGGCCGCCACCCCGTTCGACTCCCCGATGTGCATGGCCGAGATGTTGATCCCGGCGTCGCCGAGGATCCGGCCGACGACCCCGACCATGCCGGGTCGGTCCTCGTTGCGGACCACGAGCATGTGACGGCTGGGCCGCAGCTCGACGGTGTGGTCGTCGACGAGCACCAGGCGGGGCTCGCCCACCCCCGTCGCCGTCGTCTGCAGGGTGCCGCCGATCGAGTGGTCCCCGCCACGCACGACGACCAGGTTGAGACGGTCGTGGGCGGTGGGCGCCGAGATGGCCCGCACCTCGATGCCCCGTTCCGCCGCCAGGGTCCGGGCGTTGACGTAGGACACCGGTTCGTCGGTGATCCGTGACAGCAGGCCCCGCAGGGCCGACAGGGTGGCGAGGGAGGTGTCGTGCTCGCCGATCTCGCCGCGGAACTCGACGTCGATGGTGGCGGGCAGGCGCGACCCGTCGGCGTCCTCGGCCACGAGTCCGGCGAAGAGGGCACCGAGCAGCTCGCACAGGGGCAGGTAGGGGCGCAGGGTCTCGGACACCTCGGCGGCGTCGACGTTGACGGCGACGGGCACGAACTCGCCCGCCAGGGCCAGCTCGACCTGCTCGAGCTCGAAGAGGGGCGAGTCGGTGCAGGGTTCGGTGGCGAACACGTCGAGGGCGGCGCCGGCGACCCGGCCCTCACGGATGGCCTCGGCCAGGGCCTCCTCGTCGACGATCCCGCCCCGGGCCACGTTGACGATGCGGATGCCGGGCTTGGCCCGCGCCAGGAGGTCCTTGCCGACGAGCCCGATGGTCTCGGGGGTCTTGGCCACGTGCAGGGTGACGAAGTCGGCGCGGGCGACGAGGGTGTCGAGGTCGACGAGCTCGACGTTGAGGCGCCGGGCCCGCTCCGCCGCCACGAAGGGGTCGTGGGCGATGACCGTCATCCCGAAGGCGAGGGCCCGTTGGGCGACGAGGGTGCCGATGCGTCCCAACCCGACGATGCCGAGGGTCTTGTCGGCGAGCTCGACGCCGGTCCAGCGGGAGCGCTCCCAGCGGCCGGCGACGAGGGCGGCGTGGGCCTGGGGGATGTTGCGGGCCTGGGCCAACAGCAGGGCGATGGTGTGCTCGGCGGCCGACAAGGTGTTGGAGCGGGGGGCGTTGACGACCATGACGCCGCGGGCGGTGGCGGCGGCGACGTCGACGTTGTCGAGCCCGATCCCGGCCCGGCCCACGACGACGAGGTCGGTACCGGCCTCGAGGACTTCGGCGGTGACCTGGGTGGCGGAGCGGATGATGAGGGCGTGGGCTCCCCGGACGGCCTCGATCAGGCCGGCGGGGTCGAGGTCGAGCCGGACGTCGACGGTGTGGCCCGCCCGGCGGAGCCGGTCGAGTCCGCTGTCGGCGATCTTCTCGGTGACGAGGATGCGCGCCATGGACCCATCATCGCCCCTGCGGCTCCCGCTGCCACCCTCGGGCGGGCGGCCGGGGTTCTGCGACCCGGCCCGGGTCAGGGCCGGCCCACGCTCACCGGCGGCGCCCGGGTCAGAACCGGCCCACGCTCACCGGCGGCGCCCGGGTCAGGACCGGCCCAGGGCCAGCGGCGGCGCCCCGCTCAGGGCCGGCCCAGAGCCCGGTGCAGGAAGGCCGCCATCTGGGCCCGGGTGACGGGCTGGTCGGGGCAGTAGCGGTCGCCGACGGGCGGGTTGCACCCCCGCGTGATCCCCGCCGCCGCCAGGGCATCGATGGCCGCCTCGTGGGTCGACCCCTCGTCGTCCACAAAACGATCCGGACCCGGCGCCAACCCCAGGGCCCGCACCAGCAGGCTGGCCATCTCGGCCCGGGTCAGGGCCCGGTCGGGGCAGTAGCGGTCGCCGACGGGCGGG
>RFFY01000716.1 GCA_003697065.1 Actinomyces sp.
CAGGATGTGGACCAGGGCGTCGGGGTCCGACAGGTCGTGGATGAGCCCCACCACGCCGTCCTTCTTGAGACGCGTGGCCTGCGCCTTCGAGTAGAGCGAGACGTGGCCCCGGGCGGTCTGCACCAGCTTCGTGTCCTCCACCACCTTCCCGAGCTCCGGGAAGCGCTTCTGCGCCTCGCGGAAGATGGGGTCCACCGTCTCGGGCGACAGCTCCTCGAGCCGCCGCAGCTTCTCCCATCCGGCTCGGTCGTACTGCGTGATGAGCCTCGCCTTGCGCAGGACGTCAAGGGACTCGGCCGAGGGGAAGCTCGTCGCGTCGGCGATGCCGAGCCGCTTCGCCGCCTCGCCGTAGGCCTTGAAGGCCTCCGTGGCGTTGGCCGTGGGGATGTCCATCTCGACGAAGTTGGTGAGCGCCCCCTTCTCGGTGACCATGCGCACCCGCACCTTGCCGAAGGACGAGCTCACCGCGCGGAAGCGCAGGCTGCCCTGCTCGCTCCCCTTGACGATGCGCCCGGTCTTCGGGTCGCGGCGGCCCTTGAGGTGGCGGTAGGTGTCGCTGCGCTTGACCCGCTCGCCCCGCAGGATCGCGGCGCGCACCCGCTCGGCGTGCTGGTCGGTCACCTTGAAGCGGACCTTGGTGACGTCCCTGCCGCCGATCCGCTCCAGCCGGAACTGCACGTCGAAGTTCTCGATGAAGCCGCTGTCGAGCGGCAGGGCCTCGCCCGAGGACGAGGCGAAGCGCTTCGAGGCCGCCAGCAGCTCGGCGGGCCCGTCCCGCCGCCTCCGGGGCTCGGGCACCGCCTCGGCCACCCGGGGCGTGACGACGCGGGCCGAGACATCAGCAACGGTCGTAGTGCGGCAGAGCCCGTGGTAGGGCGGGAACGAGATCCCGACCTCCTGCAGCCGCGCGGTGGACAGCCCGGCCGAGTAGCTGCCGCGGGCGTCACGCGTGCCGAATCCGGGGCGGTCCACCACGGCCACGCGCCGCGTCCGCCCGCCGCCCCGGTCCACGAACATGACCTGGCGGCCCTTGGCGTCCACGCCGTCGCGCACCCAGGGCGTGAGCTCCTTGACCGCGTCGGGGTTCTGCTCGACCTGCTCGAAGGTCGAAAGGCCCTGGC
>RFFY01000114.1 GCA_003697065.1 Actinomyces sp.
GAGGCGGCGGGCGCAGGTGCAGCGCTGGCCGGCGGTCGAGAAGGCGGAGCGGGCGACGAGGTCGACGGTGGCGCCGAGGTCGACGACGTCGGCCACGACGAGGGGGTTGTTGCCCCCCATCTCGAGGGCGAGCATCACCTCGGGGCGGCCGGCCAGGGCCCGGTGGATGGCGGCTCCGGTGCGGTAGGAGCCGACGAAGGCGACCCCGTCGACGTCGGCGCCGACGAGGGCGGCGCCGGTGGCGGGTCCGCCCTGGACGAGCTCGAGGACCCCGTCGGGGAGGCCGGCGTCGCGCCAGGCGGCCCGGACGATCTCGGCCACCGACGGCGCCAGCTCCGAGGGTTTCCAGACCACGGTGTCGCCGGCGAGGAGGGCGGGCACGATCTGGCCGTTGGGCAGGTGGGCGGGGAAGTTGAAGGGGCCCAGCACGGCGAGGACACCGAGAGGGCGGTGGCGGAGGCGGGCACCGTCGAGGTCGAGGTCGGGCGTGCGTTCGGCGCGGGCGGCGATGGAGATCTCGACCTTGGCGACGACGGAGGCCACCTCGGTGCGGGCCTCCCAGCGGGGCTTGCCGGTCTCGGCACTGATGGCGGCGGCGAGGGTGTCGGCCCGCTCCTCGACGAGGGCGGCGAAGCGGCGGGCGAGGGCGGCCCGCTCGTCGGCGGGCACACCGGACCACCCCGGAAGGGCCCGGCGTGCCCGCGCGACGGCCGCCTCGACCTCGGCGGGCGAGGTGGCGGGACCCTCCCAGACGAGGGCCCCGGTGGCGGGGTCGTGGGAGCGCACCCGCTCGCTCATCGTGTGGCCTCCGGCTGGGGGGAGCGGTGGGTGTCGAGACGCGGCCCCGGGACGGGTCCGGTGTCGTCGGGTGCCGGACGGCGGGGGGACCAGGCGATCAGGTCACCCTCGTCGAGTCCGAGGGCGGCCAGGGTGTCGTGGGGTACCACGAGGCGGGTCTCGCCCACCACAGCGGTCGTCGTCTCGGGTACGGGGACCCGGTCGGGGCCGGCCACCACGGCGGTCACGTCGGTGGCGGCGAAGGCGGCGATGTCGGGCACGGCGGCCAGGACGTCGAGGGACTCGCGGGCGGCAGGGCCCCCGGTCGGGGTGGCCGGGGCGGCTCCGACCCGACCCCACCGGAGGTGACGGGCGGTGGCGGTGTCGTGGAGTCGGCCACTGAGGGTCGGTCCCCCGTCGATGGGGTCGAAGCGTCCGTCGGGATGGAGCCCCTCGCCGACGAGAAGCTCGAAGGCGGGCCGGGAGGCGGGATGGAGCCGGCCGAGGCGCTCGGCCAGTTCGGGATCGAGGGGGACGGCGGCGCCGATCAGCACCGAGCGGTCGGTGGGCGGAGGGGGCGGTGGGTCACCCAGGTGGCGGGCGAACGACTCCCAGAAGGGGATCCCGTCGTCGGTGATGCAGCCCCGCAGGTACGACACCAGGGTGGTGGGCACCCGGTCGGCGACGAGATGCAGCCACAGGAAGCGGCCCCGCGACAAGAGGGTGCCGAGCCCGCGTCCGCGGGCCGTGCGTCCGAGGAAGGTCGACTCCAGCTCGGTGCGGGGATCGGTGGTCACGTCGCAGCGGGCGACGAGGTTCTCGCCGGCGTCGTCGAGGGTCACCCGGAGCTGGACCGACGGGGTGCCACCGTCGACGGCGACCCCCGTGAGGCCCACGACGCGGCCCCGGTCGAGGAGCACGAACAGGACGTGGTGGGCGGTGCCGGGTTCGAGCACCCCGCGGCCGGCGGCCAGGGCGGCGACGGTGGCGACCGAGTCCTCGAGGCGGGCCTCGACCAGGGCGGGGTCTGTCGACAGGGAGGTCATCCCGGTGAGCTCGTGGCGGTGGGACCGCAGCAGGGTGACGATGTCGGCCAGGTCGTCGGCGGTGGCGGGGCGCAGTACCACCGGCGGGCCGCCGGAGAGGAGGTGACGACGGCGGGTCATCGGACCTCCCGCATGGGGTGTTCCCGGCCGGCGGTGACGTCGGCGGCGACCCGGGTGAGGAGACCGGCGATGAGTCCGGCCCGCTCGGGGATCGAGTCGATGCAGGCGAACTCGGCGTCGCTGTGGATCCCGCCGCCCCGCACGCCCAGGCTGTCGATGTTGGGCAGGCCGGCGGCGGCCAGGTCGTTGCCGTCACAGCAGCCCCCGGTGTCCTCGGCGGCGACGTCGACGCCGAGCTCGGCGGCGGCCGCCCCGAGGTGATCGAGGAGGCGTTGCAGGCTGTCGTCGGGGAGCTTCGGGGGCCGGTGGCCGCCCTCGACGAGGGTGACCGTGGCGGGGGCGGCGAGAGCCACGATGGCGTCGAGGTGGGCGCGGAAGAAGGCCTCGTCGTCAGGGGTGGCGGCGCGCACGTTGATCCCGACGAGGGCGCGGTCGGGAACCACGTTCAGGGGGCCCCCGCCGGCGACGCGGCCCACGTTGACGGTGAGGCCGGGGCGTTGCCCGTTGAGCGACTCGAAGGCGGTGACGAGGCGGGCGGCGGCGGCGATGGCGCTGATCCCGTCGGCGTGGGCCCGCCCCACGTGGGCGGCGCGGCCGGTGACGACCAGGTGGAGGGTGGTGGAGCCCTTGCGGGCGCGGGCGACGGCGCCCGACGGCAGGGCGGGCTCGATCCCGACACCGACCTGGCAGCGGGCGGCGGCCTCGAGCAAGAGCGGCTTGGACCCGGGGGAGCCGATCTCCTCGTCGGGGACGCACACCAGCTCCCAGCCGATGTCGGCGCCGGCGGGGAGCTGCTCGAGGGCGGCCAGGGCGGCGATCGCGGTCACGATCCCGCCCTTGCAGTCGGCGACCCCGGGACCGGTCAGCACCTCGCCGGCGCGCTGGACCCGACGGAAGGGATGGTCGGGACCGAAGACGGTGTCGAGGTGGCCGAACACGAGTGCCCGGACGGGGGCGTCGGGTCGACGCAGGGCCACGAGGGCGGGGCCGAGCTCGCGCTGCACCACCCGCCCCTCGGCGTCGACCGTGGGCGCTGTTCCCACGCTGCGCGTCTCGACCAGGTCGGCGTGGGGTGCGACGAGGTCGGCGACGGCGTCGGCGACGCGGGCGACGCCGTCGGGATCCTCCGAGCCCGACCCGATCCGCGCCAGTGCCACCACGGCCTCGACGTGATCCTCGAGCCGCTCGGCGACGAGGGCGGCCACCCGGGGGGCGACGGGCTCGCTCATACGGTGCCCTCCGGCCCCCCACCCCCGGCGGCGGCCTCGCGCCAGCGGCGGACGAGACGGGTGAAGGCCACCTCGAGGCGCTCGAGACCGTGGGCGGTCTCGTCGGCGGTGATGATCAGAGGCGGGGTCAAACGGATGACGTCGGTCCCGGCGACGAGGACGCACACGCCGGCGTCGAGGGCGGCCAGCTGGGCCTCGCGGGCGCGCCCGGCGAACTCGGGGGCGAGAACGGCGCCCAGGAGCAGGCCCCGACCGCGGACGTCGGTGAAGATGCCCGTCGAGCGGCCGATGGTGCGCAGGCCGTCGACGAACTGTTCGGAGCGGGCGGTGACGTTGGCCAGCAGGGCGGGATCGGACACGGCGTCGAGCACCTCGAGCGCCACACGGGCCGCCAGGGGGTTGCCCCCGAAGGTCGAGCCGTGGGTCCCGCGGGTGAGCTGGTCGCCGACCTCGGCCGTCGCCAGGGTGGCACCGATGGGGAAGCCCCCGCCGAAGGCCTTGGCGGCGGTGCAGATGTCGGGTGCCACGCCCAGGGCCTGATGGGCGAAGAGGTGACCGGTGCGCCCCATACCGGTCTGGACCTCGTCGAAAACGAGGAGGGCGTCGTGGCGGTCGCACAGTTCACGGGCGTGGCGCACGTAACCGGGGGGCAGGGGCAGGACCCCGCCCTCGCCGAGGACGGGCTCGAGCACGACGGCGCAGGTCCGGTCGTCGACGGCGGCCTCGAGCTGCTCGTGATCGCCGGGGTCGACGTGGACGATGCCGGGCGGCAGGGGTTCGAAGGTCTCGGTGTAGGCGGGCTTGCCGCCCACGGACACGGTGAACAGGGTGCGGCCGTGGAAGCTCTCGCGCAGGGCGACGATGCGGTGCTTGTCGGGTCCCCCGCGGCGGTGGCCGACGCGTCGGGCGAGCTTGAAGGCGGCCTCGTTGGCCTCGGCCCCCGAGTTGGAGAAGAAGACCCTCTCGGCGAAGGTGAGCTCGCACAGGCGTCGGGCGAGGGCCTCGGCCGGACGGTTGGAGAAGACGTTCGAGACGTGCCACAGGCGGGCGGCCTGGTCGTGCAGGGCCGCCACCAGGCGGGGATGGGCGTGGCCGAGGGCGGCCACGGCGATGCCGCCGGCCAGGTCGAGATAGCGCCGACCGTCGGCGTCGGCGAGCCAGCACCCCGCCCCGCTGACCGGGACCATGGGCAGGGGCCGGTAGGTGGGCATGAAGGCGCTGTGGTCGGGGGGAGCCGGCGCGGTGTGCACAGCCTCGGTCACGGTCACCTCCTGGGTCCTTTGAGCGAACGGTACGGGACCGGGGGATGTTCCGGAAGAGGTGTTGACTGGTAATCAGGGCTGAACACAAGGCATCATCGGATTGATGACGCAAATTGCTGCGATCATGCCTGGCCGAAAGAGGATCTGACCGTGCGTGAGCTCGACGAGGTCGACCGGGCGATCCTCACCATCCTGCAGACCGAGGGACGCGTGTCGTTCCGGGAACTGGCCCGGCGGGTGCATCTGTCGCCGGCGGCGGCGACGGCGCGGGTCCACGCCCTCGAGGAGGCCGGTGTCATCCGCGGCTACCGGGCCGAGCTCGATCCCGCCCGTCTGGGGCGCACGGTGCGGGCCTTCGTCCGCCTCACGGCCTCGGCCGCCACGACCCGGTCGATCTCACTGGCCGAGGAGATCGCCCGTCACCATCCCGCGGTGCGCGAAATGCACCAGGTCCTCGGCGACTGCGACGTGATCCTCTACGTGGAGGCTCGTGACCTCCGCGAGCTCGACGCCCTCGTCACCGACCTGGGCCGGTACGGGTCGACCTCGACCACGGTCGTGGTCGACACGATCATCGACGGGGAGCCCCTCGTGCCGTGAGGTCCACCCGGCTCACCGGCGGTCGGCCCCGCGTCGTGGGGTCCACCCGGCTCACCGGCCGTCGGCCCCGCGTCGTGGGGTCCACCCGGCTCACCGGCCGTCGGCCCCGCGTCGTGGGGGGTCGAGGCGATCGCCGAGGGCCCGCTCGTGGCGCCGGTGATGGGCGGGGTGGGGTCCCAGCGCCCAGCCCATGAGGCGCAGGAGCACGGTGGTGGCCGGGGCGATGGCCACCGGCTCGGCGAGAGGCGCCAGGGGCAGACGCAGGAGGCGGCGGGCGAAGGGCGGGAGCAGGGCGACGGCGGCTGCCAGCACGACCCCGTAGGGGACGCGGGTGGTCAGGGGCAGAGGCGGCCACACCAGGAAGCGCACGGCCTCGCGGGCCTGCTCGCCGGCCACCAGCTCGGGTCGGTAGGCCTGCAGGGTCGCCCGCAGGGAGGCCACGTCGCGGGGAGGATCCACCACCCCGAGGCGACGACCCACGCTGGCCATCTCGGCCACGTAGCGGTCGTCGTCGCCCGGGGCGAGGGGACGGGCCCCGTAGCGCTGGTGGGCGCGCAGGAAGGAGTGCACCTCGGTGGCGTGCACCCAGCCCAGCAGGTGGGGGTCGTCGGCCCGGTAGCGCCGTCCGTCGGGGGCGTAGCCGGTGACCCGGGCATGCACACGGCGCACCCGCTCGATGGCGGCGTCGGCGTCGACGGTCGAGCCGAAGGTCGTGGTGGCGACGAAGGCGGCGGTGCGGTGGAGCCGGCCCAGGGGGTCGGTGCGGTAGGTGGAGTGGTCGGCCACCCCGGCCATGGCCAGGGGATGCAGGGTCTGCACGAGCAGGGCCCGGAGTCCGCCGACGAGCAGGGCCGGGTCGGCGTGGACCTCCCAGGTGGCCGACCCGGGACCGAACAGACCGATGTCGCCGGCAGCGCCGGCCGGGGCGCCGGACCCGGGCCTCTCGCCGGCGAGGGTGCGTCGGATCCGTTCGCCGAGTTCGACCCGCAGGGGCTCGAGGATCTCGAGCATCGCCGCCGAGGCTAGCCCGGGCCGCCGGCGGGGCTGGGGGCTTCTCACCGGACTCTCACCCGGCCCCGGCACGGTCACACCATGTCCCCAGTCCTCACCGCCGCTCCCCCCGATGAGCTCGTCGACCGTGTCGTCGACGAGACGCCAGCGCATCCGGACCTCGACATCGTCGTTCCCGTCCACGACGAGGAGTTCTGCCTCGAGACCTCGGTGCGTCGTCTCGTCGCCACGCTGGCCGACTTCCCCTTCACGGCCCGTGTGACCATCGCCGACAATGCCAGCACCGACGCCACCTGGGAGATCGCCGCCCGCCTGGCCCGGAGCATCGTCGGGGTGCGGGCGGTCCATCTGCCGGCGAAGGGTCGGGGGCGGGCCCTGCGGGCCGTCTGGGCGTCGAGCGACGCCGAGGTCGTCGCCTACACCGACGTCGACCTCTCCACGGGCCTCGACGCTCTGCTGCCCCTGATCGCGCCCCTGATGTCGGGCCACAGCGACGTCGCCATCGGCACGCGCCTCGCGCCGGGGGCGAGGGTCGTCCGCGGACCGCGGCGGGAGTTCATCTCGCGCACCTACAACCACCTGATCCGGCTCCTGCTGCGCGCCCGCTTCTCCGACGCCCAGTGCGGTTTCAAGGCGGTGCGGGCCGACGTGGCCCGGGTCCTGCTGCCCCACGTGGAGAACGACAACTGGTTCTTCGACACCGAGCTGCTCTTGTTGGCCGAGCGCAACGGCCTCCGCATCCACGAGGTGTCGGTCGACTGGGTGGACGATCCCGACTCCCGCGTCGACATCGTCGCCACCGCTCTCGAGGACCTCCGGGGGCTGGCCCGGGTGGCTCGCCGGATCCTCGACGGGTCGTTCACGGTGCGCGACATCCCGCGCCGGTCACCGGCCTCCCTGGGCGGTGAAGAGCGCCTCGTCGCCCAGGCCGTCCGCTTCGGTGCCGTGGGTGCACTCACGACGGTGCTGCACGTGGGGGGCTTCGTCTGGCTGGCCCGGTCCGTCGATCCCCAGGTGGCCAACCTGGCCGCCCTGAGCGGCGCGACCGTCGTCAACACGGCCCTGAACCGGCGCTTCACCTTCGGCATCGCGGGCGGTGGTCGCCTCCTGCGTGATCACCTCGAGGCGGGCCTGGTCTTCGCCGGGACACTTCTCGCCACCGGCGCCACCCTCGGTCTCGCCGACCGGCTCGGGCCGTCGGCATCGTCACCGACGCTCGCCGTCGTGCTCCTCGTGACGGTCGCGGCGGCGACGCTGGTCCGGTTCGTCGTGTTGCGGCGATGGGTCTTCGCGCCAGAGCGACGGCGCGGCGTGACGGAGGTCGTGCGATGACGATCGTCGCCCCTGACACGACGGGGGAGGCCGTCGCCGAGACGCCGGGAGAACCGGGAGCCGGGGCGACGCCCGGCATCGACGTCCGGGTCCGTCGAGGCGTCCTCGCGGCGATCCTGGTCTTCGCCACCGTCTCCTACACCTGGGCCCTCGACGTGACGGGGGCGGTCAACGAGTACTACGCGGCTGCGGCCCTGTCGGGTTCGGTCGACGCGAAGGCCTGGTTCTTCGGCTCACTCGACTCGGGCAACTTCATCACCGTGGACAAGGCGCCCTTCGCCTTGTGGGTGCAGGTGGCGGCGGTCCGGGTGTTCGGTTGGTCGGACTGGTCCCTGCTGCTTCCCCAGGCCGCCCTGGGCGTCGCCACCGTCGCCCTGCTCTACGCGGCCGTCCGGCGTCTGGGGGGCAGCGCGGCGGCGCTCGTGGCGGCCGGCGTCCTCGCGACCACGCCCGTCACCGTCGCTCTGGTGCGCTCGAACCTTCCCGATGCCTTTCTCGTCTTCTGCCTGGTGGCCGGAGCCTGGGCCCTGACCCGGGCAATCGCCGGCGACGGTCGGCGCTGGCTGTTCGTGGCCATGGCCTTCGTGGGGCTGGGCTTCAACGCCAAGATGCTCCAGGCGTGGATCGTGCTACCCGGGTTCGCGGTCACCTGGGCGCTGTTCGGGCCGGACACGTGGCGGCGCAGGATCCGTGATCTCGCCGCGGCGGCCGCGGTGGTGCTGGTGGTGTCGTTCAGCTGGCTGACGGTCGTCGACCTGTGGCCCGCCTCGGCGCGTCCCTACGTGGGGGGCTCCAACGACAACACGGTCCTCGACCTCGTGCTCGGCTACAACGGGCTGGGCCGCATCTTCGGGCAGGGCGGCGCGCCCATCGGGACCGCCAACCCGTTCGACAGCGGCGTGAGCTGGCTGCGGATGTTCAACGCTGAAAACGCCGACCAGATCTCCTGGCTCCTCCCGGCCGCCGTGATCGGTCTCGTCGCCGCAGGGATCGTCGCCTGGCGCCACGGCCGCCGCCGGGTGCTCGCCGCCTTGACCCTGTGGGGGAGCTGGACGCTGGTGACCGCTCTGGTCTTTTCGCGCGCGGAAGGCATCTACCACCCCTATTACACGGTCGCTCTTGCTCCCGGCGTGGCCGCCCTCGTCGGGGTGTCGGCCCAGGTGCTGTGGAGCCATCGCCACGAGCATCCGGTGCGCCTGGCGATGGCCGGGTCGCTCCTCGTCACGGGCTGGTGGTCGACCCGGGTCCTCGCCCGGGTACCCGACTGGAATCCGTGGCTGGGCCCGACCTCACTCGCGCTCGCGATCGCCGCGGCGGTGATCGTCGTGGCCGCCGCCCACGGGCCGGGTCGTCGGCGCGTGTCGGCACTCGCCGCCGGGACGGGGATCGTCGCCCTCAGCCTCGCCCCGGCGGTGTACTCGACGGCGACCCTCTTCAACGAGCACCCCGCCCAGAGCCCGGAGGCCGGTCCTGCGGTCGCGGCCTCGACGGGCGCCGGCGTGCCGGTGCCGCGTGCGCCCGGCGCCACGGCGGGTGGCGACGGAATCGAGGGAACCGGGCCCGGGGGCCAGCCGGGAGCGGGCACCGACACGAGTACGGCCGACGCGGCACTGCTGAGCTACCTCCTCGACGAATGGGACGGCGAGCGTTGGATCGTCGCCGTGGAGGGCTCCCACGTGGCCAGCCCCCTGATCATCGCCGGCGACGGGGTCCCGGTCATGGCCTTCGGCGGCTTCAACGGGGGCGACCCGACCCCCACCGCCGACGAGCTGGCAGCCGCCGTGGCCGCCGGTGAGCTCCGTTTCGTCCTGACCGGGGCGGGCGGTGGGGGCC
>RFFY01000115.1 GCA_003697065.1 Actinomyces sp.
CGCCGTCGGCTCCGGTCGCACGATCGGGGAGGTGGCGGCGGCCCTCGAGCTCGGCGAGCTGGCGGTGTGCCGGGTGGTCAAGGAACTCGTCGAGCTGGGACTGGTGGAGGTCGGGGAGCGCCCCGCCGATCTCTTCGCCCCGGCCCCGGCGCCCGGTACCGGTGAGCCCGCCTTCGGAGGCGACGCCGGGCCCGTGACGATGCCGGGTGGGGTCGACCCGTCGGTCGGCAGCGATCCCGCGGACGCCGGGCCGGTCCCCGATGCTGACTTCGCCGGTCTCGGGGTTGCGGGCGCCGACGTCGGCGCGGCCAGCGACGGTCTCGGGGACGCGGCCGCCGACCTCGGCGGCACCGCCGGTGCCGACGAGGCGGTCCCGGCGCCCGATCCCGCTCCCCACCCGGTGCAGCCCAGCCTCGCGTCCCTCGACACGGCCGGCGGCGACGACCCTCTCCTCCCCGCCGGCGACCCGCTCGAGCAACTCCGCGGCGGCGTCGACAGGCCCGACGCTCCGCCCGCTCCCGCTCCGGGCGGGGACGGTCTCTTCGGGGCGGCCACCGCCGCCGAGGCCGCCGCCTCCGACGAGCTCGATCCGGCGGAGATGGCGCGCCAGCTGGCCAATCTCAGCCCCAAGGCGGCCAAGGCCGTGGCCCGGGCGGCCCGGGCGACCAGCGCCGCCGAACGCGAGGAGGCCCTGGCCCAGGTCGAGGCCGAGGCCGACGGGATCGACCGGGGGATGCTCCTGCGCTTCCTCGGATCGGTCGAGGACTGACCCCGGGGTCGGGTCCGCCGTGACCACCCCGACGCTCGTGACGGTCCTCGCCGCGACGACAGGGCCCGGTGCCCTCGTCGCCCTCGCCCTCGTCGGCCTGATCGCCGGCGGCTTCGTGACCATGGTCGTCGACCGGGCCCCCGACCGGACCCCCCTCACCCCGTCCTGCCGCTGCCCCCACTGCGAGGCCCGCCTGGCCTGGCGCGACACCGTCCCCGTCGTGTCGTGGGTACGTCTCGGGGGGCGGTGCCGCCACTGCCGGGAGCGGATCACCGCCGCCTACCCCGCCGTGGAGATCGTCACCGCCGCGCTCTTCGTCGTGGTGGGTGCCCGCTTCGGGCTGACCTGGGTCCTGGTCCCGGTGCTCGTGCTCGTCGTCGCCGTGACGGCCCTGTCGGTCATCGACCTGTACGTGTACCGCCTTCCCGACATCGTCACGGGGCCCTCGCTGGTGGTGTCCCTGGCCGCCATCGTCGTCGCCTCGTTCGCCCTCGACCGGCCCGGCGCCATCGGTCATGCCCTGGCCGGCGCCGTCGCCTACTTCGGGCTCCTGCTCGTCGCCCACCTCGTGTCCCCGCGCGGGATGGGGTTCGGTGACGTCAAGCTGGCGGCCCTCCTCGGCCTGCACCTGGGCTGGATCGGGGGGCTCGTCGCCCCGGGGTGGGTCCCCGTCGTTCGCCTCGTCTTCTACGCCCTGTTGGCGGGTTCGATCCTGGGGATCGTCTCGGGCGTCGCGGTGGCCGTGATCCGGGCCGCGTCGCCCCGCCCGGTGCTCGAGGACCCCGAGGGAGCCGGCGGTGGACGCCTCCTCGGCCAGAGCTTCCCCTTCGGTCCCGCCCTGGCCGCGGGGACCGTGCTGGTGATCGTGTTCGCCGACGCCATCTTGGGCGTGTGAACCCGGCGCCACCGGCCCCGGCCGGCGGGCGTCGGGGCCGGCGCCGCTAGCCTGCGCCCGTGCGCCCCCGCCACCTGGTGCTCGTGGGACCGATGGGTTCGGGCAAGACCACGATCGGGCGACGCGCCGCCACCCTGACGGGTCGGCGGTGGGTCGACACCGACGAGGTCGTCGCCGAGCGGGCCGCCATGACGATCCCGGAGATCTTCGCCCGCGAGGGCGAGGCCGGGTTCCGCCGGCGTGAGAGCGATGTCGTCGCCGAGGTCCTCGACGGTCCGCCCGCCGTCGTGTCGCTGGGCGGGGGAGCGGTCACCTCACCGGCGGTGCGGGCCCGTCTGGCCGCCGCCGATGTCGTGGTGGTGTGGCTCGACGCCGACCTCGAGGTCCTGTGGCACCGGGTGGGTGGCGACCCGGGCCGCCCCCTCCTCGCCGGCGACGGGCGGGCCCGCCTCGAGGCCCTCCGCCGCGAGCGCGAGGCCTGGTACGCCGACGTCGCCCACGCCCGGGTCGACACCTCGTCCCTCGAACCCGACGAGGCCACCCGGGTGGTCCTGGAGGCCGCCGGCGTCCCGACCCCGGGCCCGGTGGGGGAGGCGCCGTGATCACCCTCACCGTCGACCTCGGTGACCGCAGCTATCCGGTGGTGGTCGGCGCCGGGGCCCGCCACCGGCTCGCCGACCTGGTTCCCGCCGATGTGGGACGGGCGGCGGTCGTCACCCAGGCCGGCATCGGCTGGAGTGTCGACCCCGGGGTCGACCACGAGGTCTTCACCATCGGCGACGGCGAGGGGGCCAAGACCCTGGCGACCGTCGAACGCCTCACCGGCGCCTTCGCCGAGTGGGGGCTGACCCGGCGGGACCTGGTGGTCGCCGTCGGCGGCGGTGTGGTGACCGACGTGGCGGGGTTCGCGGCGGCCGTGTACCACCGGGGCGTCCGCTTCGTCTCGGTCGCCACCAGCCTCCTCGCCCAGGTCGACGCCGCCATCGGGGGCAAGACCGGGGTCAACATCGCCCAGGGCAAGAACCTGGTGGGGGCGTTCTGGCAGCCCCAGGGCGTGGTGTGCGACACCGACACCCTCGCCACCCTCCCCCCGCGCGAGTGGCGCAGCGGGGCGGGCGAGGTCGCCAAGTACGAGTTCCTCCGTCACCTCGACCCGGCCGGCGACGCCGGTGTCCCTCTGGGCGAGCTGCCCCTCGGCGAGCGGGTGGCGGCCTGCGTGCGGATCAAGGCGGCCGTCGTCGCCGCCGACGAGCGGGAAGGCGGTACCCGCGCCCTGCTCAACTACGGCCACACCCTGGCCCACGCCCTCGAGGCGGCCGGCGACCACGACGTCCGCCACGGCGAGGCCGTCGCCGTCGGACTTGTCTACGCCGCCGAGGTGGCCCATCGCCTCGGGCGCATCGATGCGGCCCGGGTGGACGAGCACCGACGCCTCGTCGCCGCCCACGACCTCCCGGTGGCGGTGCCCCCGCCCCTGGACCCCGACCGGATCCTGACCCTCGTCGGGCGTGACAAGAAGGCCGTCGAGGGGCTCACCATGGTCCTCGACGGCCCGCGGGGTGTCGAACTCGTGACCGGGATCGACGAGCCCGTCCTGCGCGATGCTCTGCACGCCGTGGTGGGCGACGGGCCCCCGCCCCAGGGAGGATCACGATGAGCGAGCAGGTGAGCGGGACGACGGCCCGTCCGAGGCGCATCCTGCTCCTGTCGGGCCCCAATCTCGGCCTCCTCGGCACCCGAGAGCCCGAGATCTACGGGACGGCCACCCTCGACGACCATGTGGCCACGGCCCGGGCCGTGGCCGAATCGGCCGGCTTCGAGCTCGCCCATCTCCACAGCGACCACGAGGGCGAGCTGGTCGAAGCCGTCCACGCCGCCCGCCGCGAGGCGGCCGCCATCGTCGTCAACCCCGGGGCCCTGACCCACTACTCGTGGTCGCTGCACGATGCCTTGGCCGCTTTCGACGGTCCCGTCGTCGAACTCCACCTGTCCAACCCCGACGCCCGCGAACCGTGGCGGCGCACCTCGGTCGTGGCCCCGGTCGCCACGGGATCGATCGTCGGCTTCGGCGGTCTGGGCTACCGCCTCGCTCTCGAGGCCGTCGTCGCCCTGCTCGCCGAGTGAACGCCCCATGACGCCGCCCTCCACCCGCGGGTCCGCCCCGGTCATGTCGACCGCCCCGGATCCCGACCGGGGCCCCCGCCTCCCCGAGGTGGGCTCCCTGCCGCCGATCACGGTCGAGGGCCGGGTGGCGCGCCTGCGGGCACGACTCGCCGACGAGGGCATCGACGCCTTCGCCACCGTCGACCCCGTGAGCCGGCGCTGGCTCAGCGGCTTCACCGGCTCCAGCGGGCTCCTGCTGGTCGCCGACCGGGTGACCCTCTTCACCGACGGCCGCTACGGCGAACAGGCCCGGGCGGAGCTGGCCCGGGCCCACAGCAGCGCCGCGGTCGAGGTGGTGTCCGACCCGGTGGCGGCGGCCGCCGGGAGGGTCACCGGCGGCCGTCTGGCCCTCGAAGCCGACCGGATCACCTGGGCCGAGCAGCGTCGGTGGGCCGAGGCGTGCCCGGCCGACCTGGTCGCCTGGACCGGGGTCGTGGACGAGATGAGGGCGGTGAAGAGCCCGGCCGAGGTCGCCCGCATGGCGGCCGCCGCCGCCATCGCCAGCGCCGCTCTGGCCGAGGTCCTCGACGAGGGGGTCGAGGGTCGCACCGAACGCGAGATCGCGGCCGCTCTCGACGCCGCCATGGCCCGACGGGGCGCCGACGGACCGGCCTACGACACCATCGTC
>RFFY01000717.1 GCA_003697065.1 Actinomyces sp.
GCACCCCCGATCTCGTGGGGGTTGACGACCCGGTCGGCCCCCGCCCGGCGGAGCTTGCCCTCGGCGTGGGGATCGTTGGTCCGCACGACGATGAAGAGGTCGGGCCGCTCGGTGCGCGCCGTCAAGGTGACGTAGAGGTTGTCGGCATCGGAGTCGAGGGCCAGCACCAGGGTCGACGCCCGCGCCAGTCCCGCCGCCGCCAGGACCTCGTCGTCGGTGGCCTCCCCCACGATGAGGAGCAGGTCGGGGTCGATCTCGGCGTCGACGTCGACGTCGTGGTCGATCACCACCACGTCGCGTCCCGACCGGCGCAGCTCACGGGCGATCGACCGGCCCACCTGCCCGTAGCCGCACAACACGACATGACCGGTCAGACGTTCGATCTGGCGTTGCATGCGTCGTCTCCTGAACTGGTCGTCGAGGCGGCCCTCGAAGAGGGTCTCGACCAGCACGCCCAGGGTGTACAGGGCGGTGCCGGTGCCGAAGATGATGAGCAGGGAGGTGAAGACCTTGTAGCGCCCGTCGACCTCGCCGATCTCGCGATAACCCACCGTCGAGACGGTGATGACGGTCTGGTAGACGGCGTCGAGGGGGGCGAGACCGAGCGCCGTGTAGCCGAGGGAGCCCACGACCAGGACGAGACCGAGCAGGCCCACCCCCACCCGGACCCGGGTCCACGGATCGCTGGTCGTCCACCCCACGGTCGCCCGCCGGCGGGAGGTGGACAGGGAGCGGTGCCGCTGCATTGGCGTCCACCCTAGAAGGGCACGCCGACCGGCACCGCCACCCCGGGCCCGGGCCGCCGCGGCACCGCCACCCCGGTACCGGGCTCCGCCGGTACCGTGCCTTCGTGGCCCCCGACCGTCCCTACGTGCCCGAGCTGGTGCGGCGCAACCGGCGCATGAGCTGGATCCTGCTCGGCGTCTTCGCCGCCCTGGCCTGGGTCGTCGCCTCCGTGCTCGTGGCCATGGGCACCCCCGACCCGACCGCCGCCGTCGGCATCGGCGGCGTGATGGCACTGACCCTCACCGGGGTCCGCTACGCCACCGCCCCGCGTTCCGCCCTCCTCGCCAACCACGCCCGACCCGCACCCCGTGACGCCTACCCCCGCCTGCACAACCTGGTCGAGGAGGTCGCCCTGGCCGCCGGGGTGCCGGCGCCGTCGGTGTACGTGGTCGACGATCCCGCCCCCAACGCCTTCGCCACCGGGCGTTCGCCCGACAGGGCCGCCATCGCCGTGACGACGGGCCTGCTCGACAAGCTGGAGCGCAGCGAGCTCGAGGGGGTCATCGCCCACGAGATGGCCCACATCGTCAACGACGACGTCCGGGTCATGACGATCGCCGCCGCCACCGCCGGCACCATCGCCGTGCTGGCCGATCTCTTCTACCGACTCCTCATCTGGGGTGTTCCCGGTGGGCGGGGTCGCGGGAACCGGCGCGGCGGGAGTGGTGTCCTCGTCCTCGTCGTCGGGCCGGTGCTGCTGATCCTCGCTCCCCTCGCCGCCGCCTTGCTGAGGGCGGCGGTCAGCCGGCGCCGCGAGGCCCTGGCCGACGCCACGGCGGTCGAGATCACCCGCAACCCCGGCGGGCTCCGGCGGGCTCTGGAGAAGCTCGACGCCGACACCACCGTCGTGCGTCACACGAGCCACGCCACCAGCCACCTGTGGATCGAGGCGCCCGACGACCACGAGAGCCGCCACCCCGGCCGCCTGGTCGACAAGCTCTTCGCCACCCACCCGCCCCTCGCCGAACGCATCGACCTCCTGCGCCGCCTCGAGGGCCTTCCCCCC
>RFFY01000116.1 GCA_003697065.1 Actinomyces sp.
ATACATGATGAAGAGTTCTGCAAGCAACTCTGCCGTTTCTCTGTTGCTGACCTGTCCTTGCCCTGCGTTTGCGAACTGGGCGAGCAAGCACTTTGCCTCGTCGTTGTCGAAGTACCTCAGAGTGTCCAGCATTCCGTCGATCATTGAGCTTCCAGGAGGTTGCAACATCTCTGTTTTGCTTTCCCCCTCAATATCCACAACCCCTGCATACTCATGGGACCGAATGTTTTTGACAATATCAAGACCCCTGCGAATAGCTTCATTTCTCCTCAACCTTGGTCCCATTGTCACTCTGCCGATTCCAGCTCCCCACTTGTCGATATGAATCCCGAGGATTCTGGAGACTTCCTCTTTGAAGTAGTACGCCTTGTATGCAGGTCGGAAAGCACTCATTCCCTGCGGATTGTCTCCTGTCTGGTCATACGTGAACACAACCAGCTTTTCCCTCGGAATCCTGATATACGGTCCGGAGATACCTGCACCGATCTTGTTCTTCTGGAGGATTGCAACAACCTGGTCTACCTCGTCCACCTCGAATCCGAACAGGCTCTTTGGGTGAATCCAGTGCAGGCCGGAGATGAAGAGTCTGCGGCCATCCCCCTCCGAGTAGACCTTCTCGAAGAGCGTCATCCCAAGGTACAAGTGCTTTACAGCTTCACGAAGGAACTTCTTGAATCGAAGTTCCCCTTCAAGGAGGGTCTTCCTCAAGAAGTCAGCAATTTCGTCCTCTTCTTCAAAGAACCACTCTGCGGTAACGATCGGAGCAGTGGCGATCGTAATCAGGGACCGGAGTTGCGCATCGACGCGGTACATCTTCTCGTACGTGCGCACCGCCGTCTCAAGGTCTGCGAACTTCGAGTTGTCATCGTCGGAGAGGAAGCGGTATCCGGAGAAAACGTCCCCGCTCCAACCGATCCTCCGCCTACGCACTTTCCTTGGCATCACAACACTTCCTGGAAGTTCTCTCTCGCAGCCTGGTTGTTCCTCACACGCACACACTCCAACCATTCATACC
>RFFY01000718.1 GCA_003697065.1 Actinomyces sp.
CCCGCCCGCTTGACGAAGACGCCGACCTGCACGGCCTCCACCCGGATCTCCCCCAGTCCCCGCAGGTGCTCGAGGACCTCCTCCACGATCGGCCGCTCGAACTCGGGCCCCGTCGAGAAGTACTCCTCCATGGTCAGCGCCGGCGCGCACTCATGCGACTGGCCCCGGCGGGCGAAGTCCCTGCGACATGTCGGACAGGTCCACAATCCGGCCATCGCGCGACATGCTACGTGCATGACAGACGGTCCAGTGGCGCTGGCCCAGGCGTTCGTCGCCATGGAGAAGGCGGGCCCTGCCCGCGTGCACGGCTACGGGGATGGCGATCCGCCCGAGATCGACGGCTACACGGTCGGCGTGGCCCACATGAGCGAGCCCCCGCCACACGGCGGCGAGCGGCATGTCGACGGCGACGAGCTGCTCTATCTGGTGTCCGGGCGCATCTCCGTGCTGCTGGAGGAGCCCGCGGGTGAGCGGGTTGTCGACGTCTCCCCCGGCGAGGCGTTCATCGTGCCCCAGGGCCTCTGGCACCGACTCCTCGTGCACGAGCCCTGCCACCTCGTGTTCATCACGCCCGGCCCCACCAACGAGCACCGCCCTTCTCGCTGACGCGGGGCGTCAAAGCGACAGGCGCACAACCTGGCGCTTCCCTGCCGAGCGCCCCGGCCCAAAGCCGGCGTCGACGTACGCCTCCAGCGAGCCCATGTCGTCACCTTTGTCCGCGTGCGGATACGCCTCGACCGCCGAGGCGCCCGACGTGCGGGCGTGCTCGACGGCGTCCAACAGCCGCCTGCCGATGCCCTGCCGCTTGAAGCAGGGTCGATGTAGAAGCAAGCGATGGCGAACACGGCGTCGGTGCCGGACCGCTCGCGCCACCACATGCACCAGCAGCTCTCTGGCATCGGGGTCCCGCCCCTCCGCGTGGCCGCTCGAACAGCTCGACCAGATCGGGCCGCCGCTCGGCAGTGACCGCCGCCTCAGTCCCCTTGCCGCGACCTTACGACGGCAAAGAAAGAAGCTGCGACCGGCCAGGAACGAATCTCTGTCCGATCGCAGCTTGAATGGTGGCGGGGGCGGGATTTGAACCCGCGACCTTCGGGTTATGAGCCCGACATCGACCGTCCCTGCCATCCCATCGCGTGTCGCGTCGTACCGCTGAGCAGGCATTTCGCGGAGTCGCCGTCCCGGTCCGTACCACCGCTCACCGGCCTGTACCGGCTCGCGGTGTAGAAGAAGTGTAGAAGAAGACGGTCTCGTTGAGCAGAGCTACTGACTTGAATGTCCCAGCAGCGGTCACGGTTGCTGGCGGCGTCGACGGTCTAGAATCGGGTGTGGACGGTGCGGCGGTTCATGGCGTTCACCAATGAGTATCCGTGGCGTTGGCGACCGGCCGATGTGGAGGAGTGGACCTCGTCGCTGGTGGCGGACGGGTTGGCGCATTCGACGATCCGGGGCTATCAGATGTCGGTGTCGTTGTTCCTGGGCTATGTCTGCGACGGCCGCTATGGATGGGTGGCGGAGTGCGAGTCCCGGTTCGGGACTCATCCGGTCCAGGTGTTCCACGAGTGGAACACGGCGGTGCACCGCAACGACAACGAGGCCCGCCCCGACCGGCGGCCGATGAGCCGGGAGGAGTTGCAGGCGTTCTTCGACTACGCCGACGATCAGGTCGCGGCGATCGCGTGTCGGGGCCGGAAGGGCTGGTTGGCGGCGTATCGGGACGCGGTGTTGTTCAAGACGATCTATGCGTGGGGGCTGCGTCGACGGGAGGCGGCCATGATCGATGTCACGGACTGGGGTCCGAACGCCCGGGCACCGCAGTTCGGTCGGTTCGGAGTCGTGAATGTCCGGTACGGCAAGGCGAGTCGGGGCAGTCCGCCGCGGCAGCGGACCGTGTTGACCACGATGGGCTGGGCGGCCGAGGCGGTGGCAGAGTGGGTGAGCGAGATCCGCCCGGCGTTCGAGCCGGGCCCGGCGCGGTGGATGTGGCCGACCGAGCGGGGGTCGCGGGTGGCATCGGGGGCGATCAACGCACGG
>RFFY01000719.1 GCA_003697065.1 Actinomyces sp.
GAATCCCGCGCAGGCCACGTCCACCCGGCGATACAGCTCGCCGACCTCGGCCGCCCGGGCATGGACGATCTCGACGCGGGCGGCGTCGAAGTGAGGCGAGTGTCTGACCTGGTCCGCCTGGTCGGGCGGACAACACACGATCAGGCTGACCCCGTCGATCCGCGACACCGCTTCCAGCAGGGGCTCGAGATCGTACATCGGGGGAACGGTTCCCCCCACGTGCAGAAGACGGAGGCGTCCGGCGACGGGCCCCGTCTCCTCTTCCCCTCCACCTTCGTCGGCGACGCGACAGCCGGGTGGCAACTCGACGGGGCGGGGATGGCGGAGCCGCACCGGGAGCCTCTCGGCCAGTTCCCGCGAGGGAACGAACAAGACGTCGAGGTGACGCCGGTACCACCACACGTCGAAACGATGACCGGTGTCCGCCACCCAGCGCTTCGCCCGTGGCAGGGCGGTGCGGAAGGTCGGGTAGAGCCAGAAGACGTCCCCGTAGAAGATCCCCGTGGGGACGCCGGCCCGGCGCATGGCGGCGAAGAAGCGGACATCGAAGAGGGGCCGAAAGGGCAGGTGATGCGGATCGGCCAACGCCGTCGGGGTCGTGACAGACTCGCCGTAGACGCCCAGGAGCTCCCGGCCGCGCGCCACCGACCTCCGCAGCTCGCGGCTGCGCCGCGCCCGCTCGCGGGAGAAGCCGCTGACGTCGACGACCTCGTGACCCAGTCGTTCGAAGGCCGCCTTGAGTTCCGCCGGACGCAGCCCCGTCGCCCCACGGGCGAGACCCGGGTCACCGAGGGGGCGGGGATGATGGAAGGCGACCGCGCCGTCGGACGACATCCCAGCGAGGCTAGCGAACGTCGGCGGCTTCCCCGGCGCCCGCCCGCGTGCGCCCGGCGACGGGGGCCATGGCCATGGCCATCACCAACACCCACATGTACGAGAACCAGGACACGAAGCTCTCGGTGAGCATCTCGACGAGGACGAAGGACACCACGGCAAGGGGAAACCAGCGACTGGCATCCGGCCGACGCCAGGCGGAGAGCAGGGGTCGCGCCACGGCCACGGCGGTGACGGCGGCAAACAGGACGAGGCCGGCCGCACCGAGTCCCAACAGCACCTCGACCCAGCTGTTGTGGGCGCTTCCGGCCAGCCGGAACTGGTAGGGACCCAACAGGGACCGGACCTCCCAGAAGGCGAAGAACCCGTGCCCGGCGATCGGCCGCTCGACGATCCGGTCCCACAGCAGGTCCCACAGCTCACGTCGCCGGGTCAGGGTGGGAGCGCGCCACAGAAGCGGGAGCAACCAGATCCCGGCGGTCACGCTCACCGACACCAGCGTGATCAGCACTCCACGCGCCCACCGGCGATGGCCCTCCACCCACAACCTCCGACACAGGGTCACCGAGCCGGACACGACGAGTGCCAGACCGAGGGCGACCATCGCCGTCACGCTGTCGGTTCGCGCCAGCACGAACAGACCGAGCCCGACCAGGGAGACGCCCCACGGGCGACGGAGTCCGCCCGCGGCGAACCAGGCCATTCCGGCGATCACCGACAAGCCACACAGGGGCGCCAGCGAGTTCGGGCCCGTGTAGAGACCCCGCCACGCGCCCTCGGGGTCGATGCCGATCCGCGGAGCCCAGACGATCACGGCGAGGCTGGCTCCGACCGTCACGCTCGAGAACACCGCCAGGACGTCTCGCAGATCGTCCACGGACAGCCCCGCCAGGACCCACGCGAACCCGACCAGGCCGAGGTAGACCAGCGAGCGCCACCAGGTGAGCGTCGGTGCGACACTCCAGCTCGTCGACCACAGGGCCAGACCGGCGAAGGCGGAAGCAATCACCAAAGAGACGACCGAACGGCGACGGGGACCCCGCCACAGATCGATGAGCCCGGCGACGAGTCCGGCGCGCCCCACGATTTCGAGCGCCGGCCGGATGAACGGATCCTCCCAGAACCCGGGACGGTCGTAGATCCGGCGGGCGACGACGAACAGGGGCCCGTTCGACAGGATCACCAGGGCGACGACGAGAACCAGGCCGCCGGCGACGCGGACGAGACGTCCGCTCGTCATGGAGATCCGAGCTGAGCCAGCCAGCCTTCCACCAGCGCGGGCCACGAGAACCGCTCCTCGCAGAGCCGTCGTCCCCGCTCACCCATCGCGGCAGCGGCGGCGGGATCACGGGCCAGCCGACACACGGCGGCCGCCAGGGCTTCGGGATCGCCCGGGGGCGTGACGATCCCCGCCCCCGCCCGCTCCACGAGTTCGGCGCCTTCTCCCTCGCCCGCGAACAGGATCGGCAGCCCGGTCGCCATGGCGGGGAAGGTCTTGGCGGGTCGGGCACCGCGAAAGAGCTCTCCGGTGCTCAAGGTGACCAGGGCGGCGTCGGCCGTCCGATACCAGCGGGCGATGTCCTCGGGAGGTCGGGGGTCGAAGAACACCACGTTGTCGAGCCCCTCGTCGCGGGCCCGCTTCTGCAGGCGTGCCTTGTCGGAGCCGTCCCCGACGAACACGAAACGCACGCGCGGTTCACGCTCGCGGACCAGATGGGCCGCATCGAGGGCGACGTCGAGACCGTGCATGTAACCGTGGTTCCCCGCGTACAGCACGGTCCACCGGTCGTCTCCCCCCAGCAGGCGCAGGACGTCGTCGTCGGCGGGACCCGGCGAGTACAGCTCGGTGTCGACACCGTTGGGCAGGAAGACGATCCGCTCCCGGGCCACGCCCTTGGACCCGACCAGATCCTCGATCTGGGCCTCGGTGACCGGACTCAGCCGCCAGCACCGCCGGTAGCTCCAACGCTCGAGCCGGCGGAGGAGGTTCGCCAGGCGTCCCTCCCGGAGCAGGCCCAGCTCGATGGCGGACTCGGGCCACAGGTCGGCGATCAGCATCACCGCCCGGCCGCCACGCAGGCGGGTCAGCAGGAGCCCGGGGATCATGGCGAAAAGGGGTGGCGACTCGACCAGGACCAGGTCGGCCCGGCGGATGCGGCGCAGGGCCACCAGCGGCATGACGACGAAGGACAGGTAGTTGAGCAGGCGGTGCCAACCCGCTCCGAGGGCGGCGTGGACCCACACCCGCACCACCTCGGCGCCGTCGCGGGCCTCGCTCGTGACCACCTTGCCCCGGTAGTCGTCGAAGATGCGGCCCGTCGGGTAGTTCGGCAGGGCGGTCAGCACCTGGACCTCGTGGCCGCGCCGGACCAGTTCCCGCACCATCGCCGAGAGCCGTGCCTGGGGCGCGCCGATCTCTGGCGCGTAGTACTGGCTCACGAGCAGGACTCTCATGGCGCGTGCACCGTGTCGGGGCCCCTTGACCCGGGCAGGCTAGCGAGGGACCGGGTGGCTCGACGCCGTGACCACCCCGCGGTGAGGGGTTCGACACGACTCATGTGGCGGTCGCTTCACGCACACGGGCCAGGAGGCGACGGGCCTGGCGGCCGGCCTCTCCGGGCGAGACGAGGGAGCGGAACGGCACCGAGAGCTCGCGGGCGATCCAGTAGCCGTAGAGGAGGGCTCCCGTCGTGTAGGTGGCGAGGGACACGACCGCCGCCCCGGTGACCGGGGCGACCCGGACCACGATCAACAGAGCCGCGATCGAGCCGGTCAGCACCAGTCCCTCGAGGACCGCGACCACCCAGGGGCGGCCGAGGCTCCGCAACACGTTGCTGAGCACGGCGTTCAGCTCGAGCAGGAGTGCCGCGGGGACGAGGATCAGCGCCGCCGCGAAGGCCGAGCGGTACTTGTCGCCGTAGAGGGGGTGCCACACGACCGCCGTCACCACCAGCGCCGCCAGCCCCACGACCACGACGACGGACAGACCGTAGGTGACGAGCTGACGGGTGCGTCGCACGCGTTCGTCCGCGCCCCGGGCCGACGAGACGTGGGGCATGGTGACGGCGGCGAGACCCCGCATCACCGGCAGGGTCACCTGACTCCAGCCCACGGCTGCGGCGTAGCGACCCAACTGGACCGTCGTCACCGTCGCCGCCATGACCAGCTGATCGAGCTTGGCGTTCGCCGAACGGGGGACGGTGCTGAGAGCCGAGGCGACCCCGAACCGGATGTGGGCCCACCGCCCGACCACGGGTGGTTCCCGTAGGGGACGCAGACGCCGGGCCACGTCGGCCATGACGAACACGAGGATCACCGCCGACAACCCCAGATGGATCCACACCACCAGCCACAGCGAGGGGTCGGGGCGCAGGACCCCGACGAGGAGGGCGAAGGGCCAGGCGAGGCGCCGCGCGACCGTGACCATGTTCCATCGCCGATAGTCGCCGAGGGCGCGCAGGGCCTCCTGGGCGACGGCGGTGAAGCCGACGATGGGGACCACGAGCAGATAGACGCGCATCATCGTCTCGTCGGAGGGGCTGGCGGTGATCACACCCGCCAACCCGTGGCCGATGCCCGACATCACGAGCACCCCGACGAGAGTCGGTGCCCAGGTCCAACGCCACAACTGTCCGAGGCTCCCGGGTCGAGCCGACCCGTGATGCACGAGAGCGAACCCGAGCCCGAGGGCGGACAGGTCGCCGAGGAACTGGGGCAGGAGCTGGACCGTCACGAGAGTGCCGCGGCCGGAGGGTCCGAGCACACGGGCCACGAGGGGCGCGGTCACGAGAGCCACGAGGCCCAACCCCAGGTTGGTTGCCGAGGTCATGAACCAAGCGGAACCGACGGAGCCGACGCCGACTCCCCGCCGACCTCCCGGTGGGCGCCGCTCCCCCCCGTCGGGCCCCCCGGAGAGCTCGGTTCGCGTCGGCCGCGACCCGTCCGCGTTCACCCGGGACTCCTCACGGCAGCGACGAGCTCCTCCCAGCCCTCCCGGCCGACCGGCAAGACGAAGCCGGCGTCGCGCAGACGCGTGGCGTCCTGACCCTGGCCCAACAGGAGCAGGTCGAGTCGACGGGTGAGCGCCTCCGCCGGGTCCCACCAGCGCCCGAGCAGGTGGCCGGCACCCGACAGGCCGGCGGCCACCGCCCGCGGCACGGGGACCGGTCGCGCCCGGGGAGCGAACCAGCGCCGCACATCGGCGAGCGTCACTCCCTCCCAGGGATGCAGGACAACGGGGCCGACCCCCGGCCGGGTGGCGAGAAAGGCGGCGGCTGCCGCCACGTTGTCGATCAGGGCGAGCGGGACCGGCCGTCGGCCCCCGTCGACGACCGGGAAGGCCCGCAGGCGTCCGAGTCTCGCCAGGGAACGGGTGATGTCCCGGTCACGTCCCTGGACCGAGGTGGGCCGGTAGACGACGGCGCCGGGGCCACAGGACAGGACGACCTCTTCTCCCGCCGCCTTGGAGCGGGCGTAGGCAGACACGGCCGCCGTCGTCGTCGATTCGTCGAGCGGATCACGTCGTCCCTGGACCGCGGCGCTGCTCACGTGGACGAAGCGCCCGACCCCAGTGCGGGCCACCAGCTCCGCCAGGACGGCCGGAAGGACGACGTTGGCCGCCCACAGCGCCTCCTCGTCACGGCTGGTCGCCGCCGCCAGGCCCGCGGCGTTCACCAGCGCATCGGCACCGCCGAGTAGCTCCACCAGTCGGTCCCGGTCGGGATGCCTCTCGAGCAGGCGGCGGGCCTCGGCCCTCACCGCACCCGGCCCCCGACCGGCGGGGTTCGTGATCCGACCCAACGGCACCGGGAGGACATCGTGGCCGGCCGCCTCGAGAGCCCGCCACGTGGCCGATCCGACGAACCCCGACGAACCCGCGACTGCGATCCTCACGTGACCTCCCCGGTTCGGCGGCCCTGCACAACGTAGGCGCCGGTCGCCACGAGGGTGACGACGGCGAGGGTCACCTCGAGAGCCGGTACGAGCTCGGCCACCGCTCCCGCCGCGCCGGCGGCCACGGTTACGGCGCCGACCTCGAGAGCCACCGAGGGGTGGGACCGGCCGGCCTGCACCCGCCGCTGGTAGGCGTGGGCGCGGTGCGGGGTCATGACGGCCTCACCCGACCGGAGGCGAGCGACGAGGGTGATCGCCGCATCGCACAGGTAGTAGGTGAGCGGGGCGCCAGCCACGAAGGGGTCGCGCGTGGCGACCAGGGCGACGAGGCTCGACGCGGCGACCCACGCCCCCAGCAGGTAACTGCCGCTGTCCCCCAGAAAGACCCGTGCCCGCGGCACGTTGAAGGGGAGGAATCCCAGTGCCGCGCCCGCCGCCACCGCCCCACCGGCGATGAGGAGGGGCTCGTCCGAGCGCCACCCGAGCCAGATGTCGTAGGACCCCACGACGATCACCGTGACCGCCGTGATGCCGTTGATCCCGTCCATGAAGTTGACGACATTGACGAGACCCACGAACCACACGATCGCCGCCGCGACCGTCACCGGGTGCCCGAGCCATCCGCTGAGGTCCGCCCGCCACCACAAGGCGACGACGACTCCGCCGGCGACGACGCTCTGGGCGGCCAGGCGCCCCACGGGAGAGACCCCGAACACATCCTCGATCACCCCGATCGCGGCCGCACCGACGGCGCCCACCGACAGTCCGATCCCGGCGCTGCTCACCAGATCGACGTCCCCGGCCACGACCGCAGCCAGTGTTCCGGCGGCCATGCCGATCGCGACGGCGATCCCGCCACCCCGCGGGGTCGGATCGGTGTGCGAGGAGCGCTCGTTCGGCTGGTCCAGGAGCGCCCGGCGACGAAGCCAGGCGATCACCGGCGGAAGACAGGCGGCGGTGACGATCGCCGCCGCGACCCCCGCCGCCCCGGCCGCCCCGGGCGTCATCAGCCCGATCCCAGGGTCAGCACCTCCACGCCCGCTCCGGCGAAGCACTCGACGTCGAGCACGCGACGCCCGTCCAGGATCACGCGCACGCCGGGCAGGTCGCGGGGACCCAGGTGTCGGTAGTCGCCGTGGTCCGCCTGAACGATCGCGGCGTCGCACTCCTCACCGAGGTGGAAGGGCTCGAAGCCCAGGCCGCGGAGCTCGTCGTCGGCGTAGAGCGGGTCGTGCACGGTGACGCGAGCTCCGGCGCCGGCGAGCTCACGGGCGACGTCGAACACACCGGAGAAGGCCGTCTCCTTCACGCCCCCACGGTACGACGCGCCGAGGATCACCACGCGTCGGTCGGCCAGGCCGCCGAGCGCCGCCCTCAGTCGCTCGACGGCATGCGCCGGCATCGAGCGGTTCACGGCCCGAGCCACGGCCGGCAGTCGGGCCTCGGGGTCGCCGGCGAGGTAGAGGTGCGGATAGACGGGGATACAGTGGCCCCCGACCGCGATGCCGGGACGGTGGATGTGGCTGAACGGCTGACTGTTCGCGGCATCGATGACCCCGTGGACGTCCACGCCGAGACGCTCGGCGAAGCGGGCCAGCTCGTTGGCGAAGGCGATGTTGATGTCGCGATAGGTGGTGTCGGCGAGCTTCGCCAGCTCCGCCGCCTCCGCCGACCCCACGTCCCACACACCATTGGGTCGATCGAGGTCGGGCCGCTCGTCGAACTCGAGAGCGGACTCGTAGAACGCCACCGCGCGCGACGCCGACGCCTCGTCGACGCCCCCGACGAGTTTCGGGTAGCGCCGCAGATCGGCGAAGATCCGACCCGAGAAGACACGCTCCGGGCTGTGGCACACGAACAGGTCACGCCCCGGCGTGAGGCCACTGGCGGCGGCGAGAGCCGGGGTGAATCGGCCACGGGTGGTCCCCACGGGCAGGGTCGTCTCGTAGCTGACCAGGGTGCCGGGCCGAAGGGCGGGCCCGATGGTCCCGGTGGCCGCATCGAGCATGGCGAAGTCGGGGCGGCCGTCGTCGTCGACGACGAGCGGGACCACCACGACCACCACCGAGGCACCAGCGACCGCCCCAGCCGTGTCGGTGGTCGCGGTCAGCGTTCCCCGGTCCACCACCTCGGCGAGACGTCGGTCGAGATCGAACTCCCCGGGGAACGGGGGGACCGCCGCGTTCACCGACTCGACCACCCGCGGCGAGACGTCGGCACCGACCACGTGATGGCCGCGGCCGGCGATCTGCACGGCGAGGGGCAGGCCGATCTTGCCGAGCCCGACGACGACCACCTCGGTGCTGGTCACGTCCGACCACCTCCCTGTCCATCGACGCCCCGCCGGGTCGTCGTCGTCCCCACCTCCGGGCCTCTCATGAACCCACCTCGGCGAGCGCCGAGCGGAGTGCATCGACGACGCGCTCCTGTTCGGCGCCGGTGATGCCGGGGAAGAGGGGGAGCGACACCATCCGCTCGGAGGCGTCCTCGGCGACCGGGCACTGACCGGCACCGCTTCCCCAGGCGGCGAAGGCCGGGGTCAGGTGGACGGGAACGGCGTAGTGCACCTTGGTCTCGACGCCGCGCTCGGCCAGGCGACGCCGCACCTCGTCGCGCCGCTGGGGGTCCCGGAAGGGAAGCCGGACGGGGAACAGGTGCCAGACCGGATCCTCGTCGGATCCGTACTCGAGCAGGTTCAGGCCCTCGATGTCGCCCAGGGCCTCGCGGTAGACGGTCACCGCAGCCCGCCTCTGCTCGTTCCACTCCCCCAGATGCGGCAGCTTGGCCGACAGGGCGCACGCCTGGAAGGCGTCCATCCGGGAGTTGAAGCCGAAGGTCTCGTGCACGTACTCGTCCCGGGCACCGTGGTTCCGCAGCAGACGGGCGGCTCGGTCGATCTCGGCGGAGTTCGTGACCACCGCACCCGCGTCGCCCATCGCGCCGAGGTTCTTGCCGGGGTAGAAGCTGAACGAGGCGGCGTCACCCAGGGCACCGGCACCGATCCCGCCACGGCGGGCGCCGTGGGCCTGGGCCGCATCTTCCACCATCCGCAGGCCGTGCTCGTCGGCCAGAGCGCGGATCTCCACCACTGGGCACAGGGCCCCGTAGAGGTGGACGGGCAGGAGGGCCGCCGTCCGGTCGGTGACGCAGGCCGCCATGGTCTCGCGCGTCGCCAGCAGGCTCCGGGGCTCGACGTCGCAGAACACCGGCGTGAGACCCGCCCGCACCACGGCCTCCGCCGTGGCGATGAAGGTGTTGGCGGGAAGGACGACCTCGGCTCCCGGCTCGAGATCGAGGGCACGCAGGGCGATCTCGATCGCATCCGTGCCATTGGCGACGCCGACGGCGAATTGGGTGCCGCACCAGAGTGCCCACGCCTCCTCGAACTCGGCCACGGCCCGGCCACCGATGAAGGCGTTGGTGTCCACCAGGCGAGCGATGCCGGCGAGCACCTCGTCGGCGAGAGGCTCGTGGATCCTGGTCAGGTCGACGAGCTTGACCGGCGGTGACGGCGTGTCGTTCATCGGCTCCCCTCCGGGGTCTCGGCGGCGGATCGGCGGACGCTGTGCATCGTCACCCACTCGGAGTTCGAGGCGGCGCTGGCATCGGCCGCCTCGAGCACGGCGAGCACCTCGGCGCCCATCCACCCGTCGGTCTTGGGAGGACGCCCTTCTTCGACGGCGGCGGCGAACTCACCGACCGCCAGGAACAGGGCCTCGGTCTCGGCCAGGTAGGGAGCGACGACGGGTCCCGTGCGGTACTCGACGAGCTGGGCACTGGCGAGGTGATGACGCTCGGGGTCGAAGCGCACCCCCGACTCGTAGAGCATGAGGCGCAGACCGGGCGACAGGTCGTCCCAGACGGCCATCCGCTCCGAGCCCCCGATGAGGGTGGTGCGGATCTTCTTGGGGCTGAGCCAGCTCGTGTGCAGGTGGACCTGGGCCCCGCCGTCCATCTCGATCGACAGGTGCCCGACGCTCGGCTGGCCGTATCCGATCGGGTCGCCGAGCTGGGCGCACACCCGCGTGGGTCGGTAGTCGTCGCCGAGCACATAGGTGAGGATCGACAGATCGTGCGGGGCCAGGTCCCAGACCACGTTGACGTCCGGCTGGAGACGTCCGAGGTTGACCCGGATGGACTCCCAGTAGTGGAGGGTGCCGAACGCCCCGTCGGCGTAGAGGCGGCGGAGCTCCTCGACCACCGGCGTGTAGCAGTAGGTGTGGTCGGTCATGAGGACCAGGCCCGAACGGTCCGCCAGGTCGGCCAGGGCGACGGCGTCGGCCGTGGACGTGGCGACAGGCTTTTCGACCATCACGTGCTTGCCCGCCTCGAGGTACCGCGTGACGAGCTCCGTGTGGCTCTTCGGCGGGGTGGCGATCACGACCGCGTCGACCTCGTCGAGCACGCCCGTGGACTCCAGGTCCGTCACGGCCCGCACGGCGGGGTAGCGGGCGGC
>RFFY01000720.1 GCA_003697065.1 Actinomyces sp.
ATCACCACCGGCACCAGCCCCAGCACCTACTCCCCCGCCGATGCGGTCACCCGCGAACAAATGGCCGCCTTCCTGGCGCGCCTGTGGCGCACCGCCACCACCAACGCCCTACACCTCAACCCCTGACCCACCCCACCCCCGGCGTTCTGGCTCCCCCAACGACCACCACACAGTCGCCACGGGCGCCAGAACGCCAACGGGGGTCAGAGCAGAAGACGTCTCAGGCTGGGAAGACCCGCTGCCAGATCACGGTCTCGAGGGAGCCCTCGCGGAACAGACCCTCGCTGCGCTTGAACAACTCGAGGTACTTCTCGTCCGCCTCCAACTCGGTCCGTGCCTGCTCCAGCTCCGCCAGCGAGGAGGCGTGGCCCACCCACAGGAGGCGATCACGCGCACCGGTCACGGCGGTCACCAGTGCCGACGGTCGGCCGGTGATCGAGGTGACCACCTCCCGGCACTCCGCCGCGAACGCCACGGCGTCGACCATGTGGGCGAGGTCGATGCGGACCGAGTCGACCGCGGAGAATCCGAGCGTCGGATCCATATCGTCCGACGCCAACCGGACGCGCCAGATCGTGTCCTCGGCCCCGGCGAACAGGGGCCCGCTGAGGCCGAGCGCGCCCCGGTACTCGGCGTCCTCGGCGAGGGCGCCGATGAACGCCTGGTAATCGGCCAGCGACTCGAAGCGCCCGGTCACACCGATCACACCGGGATCACCACCCACGTTCACGCCGGCGGAGAACTGGGTGTGGTGGGTGTCGTTGAGATGAGCGAGCAACCAGGCGACGAAGCCCACGGCCTGTGGCATGGCGGCGCCCGAAGAGACCCGGAGAAGCCGGGAGGTGACGTACATGAACTGAGCCTTCCTGTCGTGTCCGCTGATGCGGACCGGGGGGTACGACCAGCAGAAGGCCCGGAACGTGTGCAACCGTCCGCCACGGCGACCGTATGCAGGGGGCTGGCCCCGGCACAAGGCCCGTCTCTCTCCGCGCGCACGCCCCCGGCACCCCCACACACACACCCACACACCCCCCCACCCTGCGTTCTGGCTCCTCCCACGACCGCCGCGCGGTCGTCACGGGAGCCGGAACGCAGGGGCGGGGGACGGAGGGGTCAGTGGG
>RFFY01000721.1 GCA_003697065.1 Actinomyces sp.
CTGTGGACCCTCGTCGGCGGGGGATGCGCCAAGCGGGAGAAGAGCGCCCGCCCCGAGGCGAAGGTCATGCCCAAGGGCGTGGCGTGGATCAAGGACGCCGCCGAGGGCTTCGAGCCCGACGAGAACGTGGTCGTCACCGCCGGCGGCCGTCGCGTCGGCTACGACGTGCTCGTCGTCTGCCCGGGCATCCAGCTCGACTGGCAGCGCACCCCCGGCCTCGCCGACACCCTGGGTCGCGACGGGGTGTCGTCGAACTACACCTACGACCTGGCGCCCAAGACGTGGGAGTTCATCCGCAACACCACCTCGGGCACGGCGGTGTTCACCATGCCCGGCGGTCCCATCAAGTGCGCCGGCGCGCCCCAGAAGATCGCCTACCTGGCCTGCGACTGGTGGCGCAAGCAGGGCGTGCTCGACAAGATCGACGTCCACCTGGTGGTCCCCACGCCCCGCATCTTCGGCGTGCCGGTCTTCGCCGACGCCCTCGACAAGGTCATCGCCGACTACGGCATCACCTTGCACACCCAGTGCGAGATGACCGAGCTCGACCCCGACGGCCGCCGGGCGATCATCACCAACCACGGTGCCGACGGGGAGAAGTTCGACCTGCCCTACGACGTCCTGCACGCCGTACCCCACCAGTCGGCCCCCGACTGGATCAAGCAGAGCCCCCTGTCGACCGGCGATCTCAACGGCTACGTCGAGGTGGACAAGCACACCCACCAGCACGTGCGCTACCCCAACATCTTCTCCCTCGGCGACGCCGGCTCGACCCCGAACTCCAAGACGGGGGCGGCCATCCGCAAGCAGGCGCCCGTGGTGACCGAGAACGTGCTGGCCGTGCTCGCCGGACACCAACCGGGCGAGCAGTACGGCGGCTACGCCTCGTGCCCCCTCACCACCTCGCGCAACAAGATGCTCCTCGCCGAGTTCGACTACACGATGGAGCCCAAGCCCAGCTTCCCCATCATCGACACGACCAAGCCCCGGCGCGACATGTGGTTCCTGAAGAAGTACGGCCTGCCCTTCATGTACTGGAACCTCATGCTGAAGGGCCTCGCCTGAGCCGCCCCCGGGTCGCCGGAGACCCCGTAGCCGGCGACCCGGTAGGCGTCGTCCGCCACCGTCCATCCGTTCCCACCGTTGCCACGACCCCGGGAGGCCGAGGGTGATCTTCGAACAGCACTATCTGGACTGCCTCTCGCAGGCCTCGTACCTGATCGGTGACGAGACCACGCGCAAGGCCGTCGTCGTCGACCCGCGCCGCGACATCGAGGCCTACCTCGAGTCGGCCCGCCAGCGCGACCTCGAGATCGTCATGATCATCGAGACCCACTTCCATGCCGACTTCCTGTCGGGGCACCTCGAGCTGGCCGAGCGCACCGGCGCCACCATCGCCTACGGTCCCGGCGCCCGCACCGAATTCCCCTCGCGGAACCTGGCCGACGGGGAGTGCATCGAGCTGGGCGAGGTCACCCTCCGGGCCCTGCACACCCCGGGACACACGCCCGAGTCCCTGTGCGTCCTCGTCTACGAGACGCGTGCGGACCTACCGGAGGGGGAGGGGTGGGGGCGTCCCCACGCCGTGCTCACCGGCGACACCCTGTTCATCGGCGACGTGGGGCGCCCCGACCTCCTCTCGTCGGTCGGTCTCACCGCCGAGGAGCTCGCCGGCCAGCTCCACGACTCCCTCCAGCGCCTCCTCACCCTGCCCGACGAGGTGCGGGTCTTTCCCGGTCACGGTGCCGGCTCGGCGTGCGGCAAGAACCTCTCCACCGAGACCACCTCGACCATCGGCGAACAGAGGCGCACCAACTACGCCCTCCAGCCCATGAGCCGCGAGGAGTTCATCGGCGTCGTCACCGAGGGCCAGCCGGTCCCGCCCGCCTACTTCCCCTTCGATGCCGTCCGCAACCGCCAGCTCCACGACCTGCTCGACGAGCGCCTGGCGCCGCCCGCCCTCACCCTCGACGAGGTCATCCGGCATCAACGGGCGGGCGCCGTGGTCGTCGACACCCGGTCGCCCGACGAGTTCGCCCGGGGCCATCTCGTGGGTGCCCTCAACGTCGGTCTCGAGGGACGCTTCGCCGAGTACGCGGGCGCCATGATCCAGCCCGGCGCACCCATCGTGCTGGTCGGGGCACCCGGTACCGAGGCCGACGCCCGCAACCGCCTGGCCCGGGTCGGGTTCGACAACGTCATCGGGCATCTGCCCGCTCTCGACACGATCCTCGCCGACCACCCCGACGAGGTGGTCACCTCGCGGCGGGTCGACGTCGCCGAACTCGATCGGGCACGGGCCGAGGTGACCGATCTCCAGCTCGTCGACGTCCGCCAGCCGGGCGAGACCGCGGGCGGGGTCATCGAGGGGGCGATCACCATCCCCCTCACCCGCCTGAACGCCGAGCTGGCCCGCCTCGACGCCGCCCGCCCGACCATCGTGTACTGCGCCGGGGGTTACCGCTCCTCGATCGCCGCCTCGCGCATGGCAGCCGCCGGTTTCGCCGACGTCAGCGACCTCGTGGGTGGTTACAACGCCTGGGTCGACGCCCACGCCCCGGCCGCCGTCTGACCCACCCTCGCCGTCCACCCGCCGATCGACCCGTCGCGCCCCGGCGACGGCGAAAGGAGATCCGTGACCCGACTGGGCTTCCTCCTCGACAGCGACTCGTGTATCGGCTGCCACGCCTGCACCGTCGCCTGCAAGAGCGAGCACGACGTACCCCTGGGCGTCAACCGCACCTGGGTGAAGTACATCGAGACGGGGACCTTCCCCCACGTCCGGCGCCACTTCTCGGTGATGCGGTGCAACCACTGCGACGACGCCCCGTGCATGACCATCTGTCCCACCTCGGCCCTGTTTCGCGCCGACAACGGGGTGGTCGACTTCGACGACACCAACTGCATCGGGTGCAAGGCGTGCATGAACGCCTGCCCCTACGACGCCATCTACATCAACCCCGAGACCAACACGGCCCACAAGTGCAACTTCTGCA
>RFFY01000722.1 GCA_003697065.1 Actinomyces sp.
CGGTGACAGGACCAGGGACGAGAACCGCGAACGCAACCTCCAGATGATGCAGGTCTCCAAGGAGACGGCGGTGCTCGTGGCGCTCGAGAAGCTCGGTGTCGATGTGGTCGACGCCACCGGGATCGGTTTCGACGAGGTCCTCGAGGACGGTCCGGCCGCGGGTCTGCTCCGGCCCGGTGACGTCATCGTGGCCCTCGACGGGGAACCGGTGACCGATCTGGCGTCCCTGCGGGCCCTGCTCGAGGAGAGGTCCCCCGGTGACGAGGCGGTCCTCACCGTCGAGAATCTCGACACGGGCGAGACCCGCGACGTCACCCTCACCCTCGGTGTGCACCCCGACGGTCTCCCCGGTGGCTTCATCGGGATCGCGGGCGTGCGGGAGCGTCTCGTGCAGCGCGACCTGCCCTTCGAGATCGACATCGACTCGGGCTCGATCGGGGGGCCGTCGGCGGGTCTCGCCTTCACCCTGGCCATCCTCGACTTGCTCACGCCCGGTGACCTGACCGGGGGGCACCGGGTGGCGGTCACGGGAACGATCGCCATCGACGGGACGGTGGGCAATGTGGGCGGTGTCGCCCAGAAGGCGGCAGCGGCGCGGTCGGCGGGGGCCGAGGTGTTCATCGTGCCCGTGGACCTCGTCGAGGAGGCCCGGCGGACGGCGGGTGACATGCGGGTGGTGGGCGTGTCGACGCTCGACGAGGCCCTCGACGTGCTCGCCGGACTCGGTGGCGAGGTCTCCGAGCTCGCCCTGGCCGGCGTCGGGGATCGGACGGGCTGAGGCGGTGACCACCTAGCATCGCCTCGTGGACGCCGACGGCCCGCTCGATCCCGCCCGCCTCGAGAACCTGGCCCTGCCGACCGCCCGGCGGGGTCTGGAACCGGCGGCCGTGCGTGACGCCCTGCGACGGGCGGCGGACGAGATCCGGCGGCTGAGGGCCCTGGTCGCGGATCTCGAGACCCAGTTGGCGCCCGTTCGGGAGTTGACCGCCGACGAGCTGGAGGCA
>RFFY01000117.1 GCA_003697065.1 Actinomyces sp.
CCCGGCGGGTCAGGCGAGGGGGTCGTAGACGGCGCGCACGATGTCGCGCCCGCGGGTCTCGAGCGACCAGATCGAGCCCTTCTCGCACCCACGTCCGCCCACGACCACCATGCCCTCGCGCAGGAGGAGGCCCAGGGCCTCGGGGATGAGGTCGCCGTGGCTGCACACGACGAGGTCACCGTCGAGATGGGCGTCGGCGCGCAGGAGCTCGACCAGGGCGACCGGGTCGGCCCCCTCGGTGACGTCGCGCCGTGTCTCGACGGTCAGTCCGTGGTGGCGGGCCAGGGGTTCGACGGTCTGTCGGCAGCGGGTCGCCAGACTCGACACGATGCGTCGGACGGGGGCGTCGGCGAGGCGGGCGGCGATCAGCTCGGCCTGGTGGCGACCCCGCACGTCGAGGGGCCGTTCGAGGTCGTCGAGACCGTCGCGGCGGCGCCCGGCCGAGGCGTGACGCACGAGGTGCAGGGCCACGAGCCGACACCGTAGAGGGTGGGCGACCGGGAGCGGGAGCCCGGGTCTGGGATACTGGAGCGACCGGGGTTCGCAGCGGGGGGCCGCACAACAGGGAGGTCGCGCCCATGTCGCGAGAACCGGAATCGGGTCGCACCCGGGTCGTGGTCGTCGCCCCGCCGGGGTCGGCGACCCAGCTCATCGTCCAGAAGGCGCCCGTCGACATCGTCGCCGAGGCTCCCAACGGCGCCCAGGCCGAAAAGGCCCTGGCCTTCGTCACCGCCGATCTCGTCATCGTCGACCAGGAGGTGCCGGGCATCCCGGGGGTGGAGTGTCTGGAGTTCCTCCACCGGGCGGCACCGGCGGCGCGCTTCGTGCTCGTCGCACCCGACGAGTGGACCCCCGCCGACCCGTCCCAGGTGGGGGCCGCCGCCATCGTCAGCCCCTCGGAGCTGGCCGAGATCGTCGCCGACGCCCGGGTGCTCGCCGGTTTCCTCGGGGCGTCGCGCGAGGAGTTCGTCGAGCGGCGCAGCGGGGTCGAGCGCCGCCAGCGTCAGGACTGGGCGGCGGTGGGCTGGGAGCGCCGCTCGGGGACCGACCGCCGCTCGTGATCACGGGCCGTCTCGGGGGGCGGCGGCGCCGGTGTCAGGGGGTGACGGTGGTGACGCAGACCTCGTCGCCGCGGGGCAGGGACGCCTCGGTGTCGGCGTCGGCGGGTCCGTACAGGGCGGCGAGCATGCCCCGGACCATGCCCCGGTCGACGGCGCAGACCACCGGGTGCTCGATGGCGGTGTCGCCGAAGGGGCAGTGCTCGGCGACGATGCGCAGCTCGCGGCCGTGCTTTTCGGCCCGGGCGGCGAAGCCGTGGGCGCTCAGGGCGTCGGCCACGGCGTGCAGAGCGGTGCGGAAGGAACGTTGGGTGGCTCCGGGCTCGAGGGAGTCGGCCATGGCTCGGCCGTACTCGGCGCCCACCTCCTCGGCGATGGCCTCGGCCTCGGCGGGATCGAGGCGGGAGAGGGCCCGGCCGAGCAGGGCGACGAGGATCTCGTCGTGGCGGACGTCGACGGCGAGCCGGACCTCGGGCTCGGTGGCGCAGTAGCGCTTGGACGGGCGCCCTGCGCCGCCCGCCGGCTTGGCGGTGCGGACCTCGAGGTACCCGCCGGAAGCCAGCTTGTCGAGGTGGTGGCGGGCGACGTTGGGATGCAGGTCGAAGCGGCGGGCGGTCTCGGCAGCCGTCACGCCCTCGGGGTGCTCGTGGGCGTACAGGTAGATCTCGCGTCGGGTCGGGTCGCCGAACGCCGAGGTGATGGCCGTGACCGTCGAGGCGAACTCGGTCGGGCTCAGGGCACCGGCGCGGTCGGACGGGCGGGACGGGGAGGCCACCCCGCTATTCTACCTACGGCGATAGGGGAAATTCCCGTCGCCCGTCGCGTCGGCGTTCACCCGCCGGTGCCCTCGTCCAGCGTCTCGTCCCGGGAGCGCCCGTGCCCGTCACCCACGATCAGGTCATCGAAGCCCTCCGCCCCGTCGAGGACCCCGAACTGCGCCGGTCCCTCGTCGAGCTCGACATGGTGCGCTCGGTCGACATCGCGGACCGGCGGGTGGCGGTGGTCGTCGCCCTCACGGTCGCCGGCTGCCCCCTGCGCAACGAGATCCACGGCCGGGTGAGCGAGGCCCTGACCGCCCTCGACGGGGTCGACGAGGTCATCGTCGACTTCGACGTCATGACCGAAGACGAGCGGGCCGCCCTGCGCGCCCGCCTCCACGGCGATCCCGCCGCCACCGCCGGCAGCCAGGCCGCCCACGGTCACGCCGAGGGCCGCGCCATCCCCTTCGCCCAGGCGGGCAATCGCACCCGCACCCTGCTCGTGGCCTCCGGCAAGGGCGGGGTCGGCAAGTCCTCCGTCACCGCCAACCTGGCCATCGCCCTGGCCCGACGCGGCCACTCGGTCGCCGTCGTCGACGCCGACGTGTGGGGCTTCTCCATCCCCCGCATGCTGGGCGTCGACCGGCCTCCGACGGTCATCGACGAGATGATCGTGCCGCCCGAGGTGCACGGGGTGCGCTGCATCTCGATGGGCTTCTTCGCCCGGGAGGACCAGCCGGTGATCTGGCGGGGTCCCATGCTCCACAAGGCCCTCGAGCAGTTCCTCACCGACGTGTGGTGGGACGATCCCGACTACCTCCTCGTCGACCTGCCCCCCGGTACCGGCGACATCTCCCTGTCGCTGGCCCAGTTCCTGCCCCGGGCGGAGGCCTTCGTGGTCACCACCCCCAACCCGGCGGCCCAGAAGGTCGCCCAGCGCTCGGCGTTCATGTTCGACAAGGTCAACATCGCCGTGAAGGGCGTCATCGAGAACATGAGCTGGTTCACCGGCGACGACGGCAAGCGCTACGAGTTGTTCGGCTCCGGCGGCGGGGCCGAACTGGCCCGCACCCTGGGCGTGGAGCTCGTCGGCCGGGTGCCCCTGGCGATCGCCGTGCGCGAGGGCAGCGACGAGGGTCGCCCCATCGTCGCTGTCGATCCCGACCACGAGGCGGCCCGGGCCTTCGCCGACATCGC
>RFFY01000013.1 GCA_003697065.1 Actinomyces sp.
ACACCGGCACCGACGAGACCCACCACGAGGTGCAGCACCGGCATGGGCCGAGACTAGGCCTCGGCGTCGGACCCGACGACGACCCGGTGTCCCACCAGCGGCGGCGGCAGGCGGCTCGAGGCGACCGCCCCGGCTCCGGCGACCAGCGCCGACAGGACGAACACCCAGGTGAACGAGCCCAGGGCGTCGGCCATGGCACCGCCCACCTGGGGGGAGATCATCTGGGCCACCCCGAAGGCGAGGGTGGCGGCACTGAAGGCGGGCCCGTAGGTGTCGACGTCGGTGTGCTCGACGAGGTGGGCGATGATGAGCGCCGGCATCCCCGAGAACATGAGCCCCGCCCCCACCGAAGCCACCGCCACCCAGGGTTGGCGCCCCGTGAGCAGGAGCAGGGCGCAGGCCCCGAACACGGTGAAGGCGGCGGTGAGGGTCACGCGCCGTCCGATCCGGTCCGACACGGCGCCGAGACCCACGCCGCCCACGATGGTCGCCGCGCCCACCAGCGAGAACATGGCCGACGCCTCCGCCGAGCTGAAGCCGGCGTCGTCCTCGAGGCGGGCGACGAGGAAGCCGATGACGAGCAGATAGCTGAAGCCGAAAGCGGCGTAGGCGACGACGGCGGGAATCCAGCCGGCCACCGTCCGCAGGGCCCCGAACCCGCCGACACCCCCGGCGGCGGCGGGCCGGTCACCCGCCGAGCGGAGCCACACGAAGGAGGCGACGAGCACCGCCAGGGCGACGCCGAACTCGACCCGGTACACGAGCTGCCAGACGTCGTCGGCGTCGGTGCGGCGGCGCAGGAGAGCCGCCAGCTGACCGGCGAAGACGAGCCCGATCCCGATGCCCGCCCCGACCAGCCCCACCGCCAGGCCCCGGCGCCAGGGGGGCAGCTCGCGGGCCGACAGGGCCGGGGCGGGGATCCAGATGGCGGCGCCGCCGAGGCCCATGAGCACGAGAGCGGCACCGAGCACCGCCGGGTTGCGGGTGACCGAGGCCAGGGCCAGGCCGGTGGTGGAGGCCACGAGACCCACCCGCACCAGGCCCACGAGGCTCAGGCGCGACGCCGCCCACGACACGGCGAAGGTGCCGGCCAGGTAGGCGGTGACGTTGAGGGTGCCGAGCAGGCCGGCGAGGGTGTTGGACCCGCCGAGGATGTCGTCGCGGGCGTCGGGGAGGACCACACCCCAGCTGAAGCGACCGAAGGCCTGGGCGACGAGGGCGGTCGCCATGACCAGGGCGACGGTGAGCACGGCACGCCCGGTGACGGGCCGGGGGGCGACGGGTTCGGGCACGCCGGGATGGTGGCACACGCGGCCCGTGGGGCCCACTCCCACGGGATGCCGGCCCCGGGGGTGGTCAGCTGGTCACGGTGAAGGTCGTGACCATGCCCTGCTGGAAGTGGCTCTCGGGTTCGCCGTCGTTGATCTCGAGGATGTTGCAGAACAGCACGTAGCGGCCGGGTTCGAGCTCGAAGGTGGCCGATTCGGTCGTGCCGGCGTCGAACTCGGGGATCTCCCCGATGAAGGCACCCTCGGGCAGGGCGTCCTCGACCACCTTGCCGTCGGCGTCGGTGGGCAGGTCAGCGGGCGAGTCGGCCCGCACGATCACCAGCTCGTGGGTCTCCTGGCCGGTGTTCGTCGCCACGAACTCGAGAGGCTGGTCGACGACGGCGGAGACCCGCACGAGGCTCGGGTCGGCGGTGACACTCCACTCCTTCAGTTCGACGGCGACCGACGTCGGAGGGAGGGGATCGTCGGCGGCGCATCCCGCGCCCAGCGCAACCAGCATGACGGCGACCGTCGCCCGCGTCCGCATGACGTCCCCTTCCCGGCACCGCCCCTCGGTACCCGGGCCCGCAGGGTAGGGAAGGTTCGGCGGGCGTTCCAGTGGTGCCACCCTCGTTGAGAGATCGTTGAGGATCCTCCACGCTCCGTGGCGACGGGAGGCCCGAATCCCGACGACGGGGCCCCCACCGACCGGGCTCAACGGAAGTCGCGCGACGTGGGCGCCGGGCCCACGCCCAGTGGCTCCAGGCGCTCGGCGATCACGTTGACGACCCCCTCGTGGCGTTCGAGGCGGCCCCGGACGACGAGGGCGGGGGCGGAGCGGGCCACGGCCCGGTGGCGGCGCCAGCAACCCGCCGACACCACGACGTTGACGAGCCCCGTCTCGTCCTCGAGGTTCATGAACAGGGTCCCCCCGGCGGTGGCGGGACGCTGGCGGTGGGTGACGACCCCACCGACCCGCACCTTGTCCCCCGCCGGGATCCGGGACAGGTCGGCGGCCGTGACCACCCCCTGACGCGAGAGTTCGTCGCGCAGGAAGCGGGTGGGGTGACCGTCGGGGGCCACCCCCGTGGCCCACAGGTCGGCCCGGGCGATCTCGTCGGGGCCGAGCCCGGGCAGGGTGGGCGCCTCGACCCCGGTGACGATCCCGGCCAGACGGTCCGGCGACGTCTGGGCCACCGCCCCCGCCGCCCACAGGGCTTCACGCCGGTCGACACCGAAGCACGAGAACGCCCCGGCAGTGGCCAGGGCCTCGAGGACGGTGAGATCGACACCGGGCACCCGGCGCCGGAGATCCTCGATGGAGTCGTAGGGCCGCCCGGCGGCGATCGCCTCGGCCAGCTCCGAGCCCACCGATCTCACCGACCCCACCCCGAGACGCACCGCCCACCCTCCCGTGCTGTCGGGGCACGCTTCGAGTGAGGCGCCGGCCTCCGAGGCGTTGACGTCGGGGGTGCGGACGACCACCCCGTGCCGGCGGGCGTCACCCACGATGGTGTGGGGTGACCAGAACCCCATGGGTTGGGAGTCGAGCAGGGCCGCGCAGAAGGCCGCCGGGTGGTGGAGCTTCACGTAGGCGCTGGCGTAGACGAGGTAGGCGAAGGACACCGAGTGGCTCTCGGGGAAGCCGTAGTTGGCGAAGGCGGCGAGCTTCTCCCAGATCCGTTCGCCGGTCTCGTCGTCGATCCCCCGCTCGCGCATCCCGGTGAAGAGGCGTCCCCGGAGGCGCTCCATGCGTTCACGGCTGCGCTTGGACCCCATGGCCTGGCGGAGCTGATCGGCCTCGGCGGGGGTGAAGCCGGCCACGTCGATGGCCATCTGCATGAGCTGCTCCTGGAAGAGGGGGACACCGAGAGTCTTGGCCAGCGATCTCTCGAGGAGGGGATGCAGGTAGGTGACGGGTTCCTGCCCGTTGCGCCGTCGGATGTAGGGATGCACCGAGCCGCCCTGGATGGGGCCGGGTCGGATGAGGGCGACCTCGACGACGAGGTCGTAGAAGCAGCGGGGACGCAGACGGGGCAGGGTGGCCATCTGGGCCCGGGACTCGACCTGGAACACCCCCACCGTGTCGGCCCGGCACAGCATCTCGTAGACGGCGTCCTGCTGGGGCAGGGTGGCCAGGTCGAGCTCGATCCCCTCGTGGGCGGCGACGAGATCGACCGCCCGGTGCAGCATCGACAGCATCCCCAGACCCAGCAGGTCGAACTTCACGAGACCGACGGCGGCGCAGTCGTCCTTGTCCCACTGCAGGACGCTGCGGTCGGCCATGCGGGCCCACTCGACCGGACACACCTCGACGATGGGGCGGTCGCAGATGACCATGCCCCCCGAATGGATACCGAGATGGCGGGGCGCGTGCTCGATCTCGGCGGCGAGGCCGACGACGTCGTCGGGGAGGGCGACGTCGGCGTCGGCGGCACCGGCGGCGACCGACCCCCACCGGTCGACCTGGCGGGCGAAGGCGTCCTGTTGGCCGGGGGCGTAGCCCAGGGCCCGGGCCATGTCGCGCACGGCGGACCGGGCGCGGTAGGTGATGACGTTGGCGACCTGGGCGGTGTGGTGACGCCCGTAGCGCTCGTAGACGTACTGGATGACCTCCTCGCGCCGCCCGCTTTCGATGTCGATGTCGATGTCGGGCGGACCGTCGCGTTCGGGCGACAGGAAGCGCTCGAACAACAGACCCAGAGCGACGGCGTCGGCGTTGGTGATCCCGAGGGCGTAACACACCGCCGAGTTGGCGGCCGAGCCCCGGCCCTGGCAGTAGATGTCGACCCGGCGGCAGAACTCCACGATGTCCCACACCACGAGGAAGTAGCCGGCGTAGCCCAGGGTCTCGATGAGGGCGAGTTCGTGGTCGAGCTGGGCCCACGCCCCCGGGACCCGTTCGGCGTGGCGGGGGCCGTAGCGCCGGGTTCCCCCCTCGTCGACGAGGCGGCGCAGGTAGGCCATCTCGTCGAGACCGTCGGGGCACGGGTAGGGCGGGAGCGAGGGGGCGACGAGGGCGAGGTCGAAGGCGCAGGCCCGGCCCAGTTCGGCGGCCCGTTCGACCACACCGGGCCAGCGGGCGAAGCGCCGGGCCTGCTCGTCGCCGCTGCGCAGGGGGCGGCCGTGGGGAGGCAGCCAGGCGTCGATCTCGTCGAGGCTGCGCCGGGCCCGCACGGCGGCCACGGCGTCGGCAAGGCGACGACGGGCGGGATCGTGGTGGTGGGCGTTGGCGGTGGCCACGAGGTCGACACCGGCGCTCACGGCCAGACGGGCCAGGGCGTCGTTGCGGACCCGGTCGAGGGGGAGCCCGTGATCCCACAGCTCCACGACGACGTTGTCGCGGCCGAAGTCGGCGACGAGGCGGTCGAGGCAGCGGCGGGCGGCCGCCGGACCCTCGGCGGCGAGGGCGGCGGGTACCGGCCCCTTGCGGCATCCGGTGAGGACCACCCAGTGGTCGCCCGTTCCCCGCCCGCCGAGCTCGACCAGGCGCCGGTACGAGAGGCGGGGGGCGCCCTTGCTTCCGGCGAGCTGACCCTCGCTGATGGCCCGGGCCAGGCGGGCGTAGCCGGTGGGGTCGCGGGCGAGGACGAGGAGATGGGCGCCCGGCGGGTCGGCGTGACCCTGGCGGGTCGTGTCGACGATCTCGGTGGGGTCGGTGGGGGTGTCGACCAGGGTGAGTTCGGCCCCGAAGACGGTGGGCAGACCGACGCCACGGGCGGCCTCGGCGAAGCGGACGACGCCGTAGAGACCGTCGTGGTCGGTCAGCGCCAGGGCCTCGAGGCCGAGACGGGCGGCCTCCTCGACGAGTTCTTCGGGGTGCGAGGCCCCATCGAGGAAGGAGAAGTGGGAGTGGCAGTGCAACTCGGCGTAGGGCACGCCACCCCGCCGGCGCGTGAGGCGGGGGGCCACATAGGCCGGGCGCCGGCGCGACCAGGCGGGGCTGTCGTTGCCGTCGCCGGGGGTGTCGGGGGCGCGGCGCGCCGGGGCACGGTCCGA
>RFFY01000723.1 GCA_003697065.1 Actinomyces sp.
AGGAGGTCGGGTTCGCCCGGGCCGACGAGGCGGATGCGGTCGATCCCGTGCGTCACCGCCCGGGCCACGGCCGCCTCGGGCGTCTCCGGCGCCGCGGACATGAGCACCAGGGGGACGCCGCAGCGGGCGGCGGGTTCGGTGAGATCGACCGAGCCGACTTCGGGGTCGAGGAACACGGCGTGGGGCACGACCCGGTCGGCGATGAGCAGGGTCACCGCACGACGAGACCCGGGCTCCGAGGACCCGCCGCCGGGGTCGTCACCCGGGAGCGGTGCTCTCGCTCTCCGTCGGCTCGTACGACCACCGTCCCGCCGTGACCAGGCCCTCCCGCTGGGCCCGGCGGTGAAGGGGTCTGGTGGCCAGGGCGGTGCCGACGGTGGCGAGGCGGGCGTTGCCGGGAGCGACATAGCCGGCGACGGTGTGGGGGGTGTAGGTGCGTCCGTCGGCGTCGAGCCAACCGGTGAAGACAGCGGAGCCCTGGGGGAGCAGGCGCGGTCCGAACCAGTGGCCGAGCAGTCCGGCGCGGCGGCGACCCGGAACGGGCTGGGCGGGGGTCAGCCGGATGTGCTGGCCGTCCCGTTCCCACCCGGTGCGCCGGATGACGGGGTAGCCGTCGCTGTCCACCCAGCCGATGAGCACGTGAGCACTCCTGGCCATGCGGCGCCGCCAGCGGCGGGCGGCGACCCGGGGACGATCGGGCCGGTGTGGCGCGGGCTGCTCGTCGGGCGAGGTGGTGGGAAGGGCCGGACCGTAGAGGACATCGGCGGTGGGCCGGGGGCGGCCGGGACGAGGTTGGGCGCTGATCCGACGCACGGTGACGGTGACGCGGACCCGGGCGTCGTAGTAGTGGCCGGTGAGGCGGTCCCACACGGCGCCGGAGGGGCGGGGCGGAGCGAAAAGGGGCCAACGCTCCCGGTAGAGCCAGTCGAGGAAATCCGGGTCGGGTTCCCGGTCGACGACGGCGTCGCCTTGGACCAGGATGTCGAGCTGGTTGGCCGGGTCGGCGCTTCCGTGCTCGCGGGCGTGGAAGGCCAGGGCGACACGCCCGTCCTCGTGGAGGCGACGGAGCTTGCGGTAGCCGGCGAAGGGCGTGGTGAACGACACGGTGCGGGCGGCCGGGTCGACCAGGCCCAGCGTCGAGATCGGCAGCACGACCGCGCCCTGGGCGGGGGTCCGGTAGGCGAGGGCGGCGACGAGGTCGCCGCCGAGCACGTCGACGACGTCCGTCGGCCAGTCGCCGGCGGCGCGCTGATCCACCGCCGGGGAGGAGGGAGAGTCCGGCGAATCGGTGGTGGGAGGCTCAGGCATCGAGACCGACCATTGCTCGGAACTGGGCCGTGGTGTTCGTGTGGGGGAACGGCTCGTCGGGGACGGCCACCCCCAGGGCCTCGCAGAGGGGAGCCCAGCCGTCGCCCGGTTGCCACTCCAGCAGGCGGTCGGCCGGCACGGTGTCCCGGACGGCCTGGTTGTGGGCCTCGTAGGCACGCTTGGCGGCGGCCTCGTCGTTCCAGTCCGGCGTCAGGCGGCGCTCCATCACGGCGGTGGCCATCTCGAGCTGTCGGGCCGGCAGCGACCCGGGGGGCGCGCCACGACGGGCCGAGGCGAAGATGGTGGCGTCGGCGCTCCGCCACCACTCGTCAGCCGATGCCCGCACCGACAAGAGCACGAGCGCATCCGGGTAGGTGGCGGACAACTCCCGCCAGAACGCCGCCGCCGGGTAGTCGACCACGGCTACGTAGTCGGCCAGAAACGTCGGCCAGTGGGGCAGCTCGCCGTCGGCGGCGGCCCGCCACACCGGGATCTGCTCGGGGTGGGTGAAGAGTTCGGTCATGTGGTGGCAAGGGCCACCGAGCAGGCGCTCCAGCGCCAGGTTCAGGGACTCGGTGCCCGTCCGTCCGAGCCCCGCACCGATCACACGTAGTGCCATCTCCGTCCTCTCGTCCTGTGGTCTCGTACCGTTGCTCGCGTCCCGGTGGTCGCGTCCCGGTGGTCGTGGCTTGGGATCCGGTGGTTCCCGCACCTGGGTTGAATACTATTCAAGTTACTGGAGTCAAAATCAAGTAAAATCGCGGCGGAGCCAGGCGCCCGTCGGCCAGGGGCGGAGGAGACCCGTGACGAGCACGAGACGACAGCGCCAAGCCGAGCAGACGCGACGGGAGATCCTCGAGGCGGCCCGGGACCTGTTCGCCCGCCAGGGTTACAACCGCACCACCGTGGCCGAGATCGCCGCCGCCGCCGGTGTCTCCGTACAGACGATCTACGACAGTGTCGGATCCAAGGGCGCCCTCGTCAGAAGCCTGAACGACCTGATCCGCGACGCCTCCGGGGTCCCGCCGATCGCCGAGGTCGTCGACGATCCCGCCGCCACGGTCGACGATCTCCTCGCCGTGCCGGCCCGGGCCGTCGCAGCGATCCTCCGCACCAACGGGGACATCATCCGGGCGACCTTCGGCGCCGCCGGTGTCGAACCCGAACTCGCCGTGATCCGCGACGAGGGCACTCGCCGCCATCGCGCGGCCGCACGGCGTGTCGTCGAACGGCTGGCGGAACGCCAGGTGATCGACGAGGGCATCGAGCGGGCGCGCCTCGCCGACGGCATCGCCGTCATCACCCAGCCCGACACCTGGCTCCTCCTCATCGACCGCTACGGGTGGACCCTCGAGGAGGCCGAGATCTGGGCGATCGACACGATCCGGCGACTGGTGCTCGGCGGCGAACCGACAGGCCGCGGGTAGCACGGCGGGCCGTCCTCTGGTGGTGGAACCCCAGCTTCACCCC
>RFFY01000724.1 GCA_003697065.1 Actinomyces sp.
CCCGGTCCCGCCGTCGAGATCCACGTCGACCGGCTCGATCCGCTCGGCTAGGCGGCCGCGCCCGGGCGGCCCGGCCCGGGCGTCTAGCATGGCGTCACCCCCACCGGAGGTTCCCCGATGCGCCGACTCCGTCCCCTCGTCGCCCTCGTTCTCGTCGTCGCCCTGGTGGCGGCCGCCTGTGGTGACGACGACGACGGCGGTGGCGGCGGTCAGGCCGCCGCTTCGACCACCTCGGCGGCCACGAGCGACACCGCCGCCCCCGCCACCAGCGAGGCACCCACCACCACCGCCTCCCTCCCCGCCAACGGCGAGCCGATCGGCAGCCTGGCCATCACCGAGGTGGTGTTCGGCGATCACGTGACCATCACCAACATCGGCCCCGAGGCGGTGGATCTGTCGGGGATCTGGTTGTGCAACCGTCCCTCCTACACCGAGCTGTCGGGTCAGGTCGCCCCGGGCGCCAGCGTGGACGTGCCCGCCGACGCCCTCGGAGGTCTGGCCGAGTCGGGCGGTGAGGCCGCCTTGTACGTCGGCAACTCGTTCTCGGACCCGAACTCGATCATCGACTACGTGAGCTGGAACGGAGGCGGGGGCCGGACCTCGGTGGCCGTCGAGGCCGGTATCTGGCCCGAGGGGGCGAGCGTGACCCCCGCCGGGGACTCGATCGAGTTGTTCGGGGTGCCCGGTGATCCCGAGTCCTGGGGCTGAGCCGGTCCCGCGGAGGCGAGCGGGCTCCGTGTCCCGCGCCCGTCGGTGTACGGCGGGCCCGTACCCTCAGCCGGCGTGGACGGCAGTGATCGGCACCGGGACCCCGTCCCGGCGCACCTGGACCCGGCCGGGATCGATGCGGGTGGGGTGATCGGCGCCCAGCGCCCAGGTCAGGCGGAGGATCTCGGCCCGTAGCCCGTCGAGGTAGCGGGCGGCCCGGGCGGCCTTGTCGTCGGGGTCGAGGCCCCGCACGAGCCAGCGGTTCTGGGTGGCCACCCCCGTGGGGCAGTGGCCGTTGTGGCAGCGCTGGGCCTGGATGCAGCCGATGGCGAACATGGCCTCGCGGGCGACG
>RFFY01000725.1 GCA_003697065.1 Actinomyces sp.
ACCGAGGTCGAGCTGAAGGAGAAGAAGCACCGCATCGAGGACGCCGTGTCGGCCACCCGGGCCGCCATCGAGGAGGGCATCGTCCCCGGCGGCGGCACCACCCTGCTGCGGGCGCGGCCGGCCGTGCGGGCGCTCCTCGACGAGCTCAGCGGCGACGAGGCCACCGGCGCCCGCATCGTGTGGCACGCCCTGGCGGCTCCCGCCCGCCAGATCGCCGAGAACGCCGGCCACGAGGGCGGCGTGGTGGTCGAGCGGGTCGAGCACGAGCAGGGTGCCGTGGGGTTCGACGCCGCCACCGGCGAGTTCACCGACCTGGCCAAGGCCGGCGTCATCGACCCGGCCATGGTGACCCGGGCGGCCCTGCAGAACGCGGCCTCGATCGCCGCTCTGCTGCTGACCACCGAGGCCCTCGTCGCCGACAAGCCGGAGAAGGAGGAGACCCCCGCCGGCGGCGGCATGGGCGACATGGACTTCTGATCCGGCCGGCCGCGGATCCGCGGGTCCGCGGGTCCGCGGCAGGTCCAGACAGGACCGAGACAGGACCGACACAGGACCGACACAGTGAGCGAGACAGGTGAGGAGGTGAGACACAGATGCTGAGCCAGAACGATCCGTTCTTCGGGTTCGATCGCTTCTTCGAGCAGTTCGGCGCCGGCGGCCGTTCCTTCATGGCGATGGACGCCTACCGGCGCGGCAACGACGTGTGGGTGCACGTCGACCTGCCCGGTGTGGCCCCCGACTCGATCGACGTGAGCGTCGAGCGGTCGGTGCTGACCATCTCGGCCAACCGCGACTGGCGCCTCGAGGAAGGCGATCGCGTCTACCTGAACGAGCGTCGCCAGGGCACGTTCCGCCGTCAGATCCACCTCGGTGAGGGGCTCGACGCCGACCACATCGAGGCCGATTACCACGACGGCGTGCTGACCCTGCGTATCCCGGTGGCCGCCGCCGCCCAGCCGCGCAAGATCGCGGTCACGACCGGCCCCGCCGCCATCGACGTCAGCTCGACCGAGTCGGCCTCGAGCTGAGTCGGCCCCGAGCTGACCTCGAGGGGAAGCGAGCGCGGGACCCGCACCCACCGGTGCGGGTCCCGGCGCGTCCCGGCGCATCTTCCCCGGTGACGGTTCCCGGTGTCGTTCGCCGGTGTCGTTCGCCGGTGACGGTCCCCGGTGTCGTTCGCCGGTGGCGTTCCCGCGGTGTCGTTCCCCGGTGCCGCCACGCGACCCGGACGAGACCGCCGAGTCAGCCTGAGGGGTCGGGGAGGCGGCGCAGGCGGTGATCGGGGGTGAGCAGGCGCCGGGTCAGGCCCAGGGTCATCACGACGGTGGTCGTCGCCACCGAACCCAGGACCAGGTACATCACCGCCGCCTGCACCTTCACGGCGTCGGCGGGATCGGTCCCGGCGAGGATCAGGCCGACCATGGCCCCCGGGAGGAACACGACCCCGACCGCCTTGGTGCTCTCGATCTGGGGAATCAGGGCGTCACGCAGGGCGGCCCGGACGTGGGGCCGGATGGCCTCCTCCCCCGTGAGGCCTAGGGCGAGGCGGCCCTCGATGAGGTCGCGGTGTTCCCGGGCCTCGGTGACGAGACGGCGCGAGGCGAGGACGGTCGCCGCCAACGAGTTGCCCACCATCATCCCGCCCAGGGGAACGAGGGTCCGGCCCCGCGGCTCGAACACCCCGAGGCCGAAGAGGATGCCCAGGGTGACGAGGGCGGCCGCCGCGAACGAGACCAGGGACAGGGGAATCGACGAGGGCACCTCGGGGGCCCGCCGGTGAACGGTCCAGGCGGCGAAGGCCACCATCACCGCCAACCACACCCACGACCACACCAGGGGATCGTCGTCGTCGACCACCAGGGCCAAGGCCCAGCCGACGACGAGGAGCTGGACGAGGGCCCGGGTCGCCGCCCACACGATCGAGCGTTCGAGGCCGAGTCGGCGCACGAGCGACAGCACCACCGCCGCGGCGACGAGCAGGCCCGACAGGGCGAGCCCCCCGTAGCCGATGTCGGCGGCGCTCACCCACCCTCCCCGAGGTCGACGGCCGGCGTCACGGGACGAGCCGTCCTCCGGCCAGGTGCACGACCCGGTCGGCGAGGCGGTCGACCTGGCCGGGGTCGTGGGTGACCCACACCAGGGGGATCCCCTCGTCGGCCAGGGCGCGGGCCAGGCCCTCGATCCCGGCGGCGGCGTCGGGATCGAGGGCGGCGGTGGGTTCGTCGGCGAGCACCACCGAGGGGTCGGTGGCCAGGGCCCGGGCGAAGCAGAGGCGCTGGGCCTCACCCCCGGAGAGGTCCTGGGCCCGGCGCTCGCACAGGCCGGGTTCGAGCCCCACCCGTGCGCACAGGGCCTGCGCCCCGGCGGTGTCGATCGACGGCCGGGCCACCCGGAAGTTGTCGAGAACGGTCCCCTCGAACAGGGGCGGGCGCTGGAACACCAGGGCCACCCGGCGCCGCAGGTGGGGTGGGTCGATGTCGTCGAGGTCGACGCCCCGGAACAGGATCCTGCCCTCGGTCGGGACCTCGAGCCGGTCGAGGAGACGCAGGAGGCTCGACTTGCCGCTGCCGGAGGGCCCGACGATCACCGTGATGCCCTCGTCGGGGATGCGCAGGTCGATGCCGTCGAGGATGCGGGTGCCGTCGATGGTCAGACCGACCCCGTGAAGGGTGAACAGGTCGGGGTGGGCCGGAGGCTCAGGGGCTGGCACCGGGGCCGACACTAGCCCGGTTGTCGCCGAGCCACCGGGGGCCGACAGCTCAGGTGGCGGCGCCGGTGGCGGCCCCGGCCGTCACCACCAGGTAGCCGTCGTGGACCGACGGGGTGGCGGGGTGGGCGTCGGGAGGGGGCCGGTCGGCGACGAGGCGCCAACGGCCCGGTCCGACGGCCCGGGCCGCCGCCCCGGCCGGTGGGGGGCGGGTGACGTCCCACGCCCGGCCCCGCGCCCGCTCGGCCAGGGCCGCCGGTGTGCCGCTGAAGGCCACCCGCCCGTCGTCGAGCACGACCACCCGGTGGCACACGGCGGCCAACTCGTCGGCGTGGTGGGTGGCGACGACGACGGTGGCCTCCGCCGCCCGGTGGGTGAGCAGGGTGGTGAGGCGTGAGCGCCAGGCGGCGTCGAGGGAGGCCAGGGGTTCGTCGCACACCAGCAGATCGGGTCCGCCGAGCAGGGCCTGGGCGAACAGGAGACGTCGGCGCATGCCGCCGCTGAGACGTCCGATCCGTTCGGCGGCGACGTCGGCGAGCCCGACCATCTCGAGGGCCCACGCCGACCAGCGGCGACGCAGGCGACGCGGGGTGATCTCGCACAGGGCGGCCACGTAGTCGAGGTGATCGACGACCCGCAGGCGGTGGGGCAGGGCGTCGCTCTGGGGCTGGTAGCCCAGTCGGCGGCGGATGGCGACCCGGTCGGCGGCCCGCCGGGGATCGGCGCCGGCGATGCGGACCGTGCCCGTGGGCGTGGTGACCACGGTGGCGATCAGGCGCAGGAGGGTGCTCTTGCCCGAGCCGTTGGGGCCGAGCACGGCGGTGGCGCCCGGCCCGGCCTCCAGGTCGACGCCGGCCAGGGCCCGGCGGTGGCCGTAGGCGACGTCGACCCCCCGCAGGCTCACGAGCGGGCCGCCGGCGGCTGGCGGCGGTGAGGCCGGCGGCGGAGCCGCTGCTGCCGGACCGGGCGCGTCGCCGGGGACCTCAGGCGGCATCGCCGCCCCCACCCGTGTCGAGCTGGTGGCGGCGCCGGTGGGCGGCCGCCAGAGCGGCGGCGGTGAGGACCAGGGCACCCACCTGGAGGGGGGCACCGAAGACGGTGGCGGCGTCGGCTCCCCGGGTCGCCACCACCACGAGCACGACCCAGCCCACCGCCACCGTCGCCGCCGCCCGCCGCGGCTCGACGCGGGCGGCCAGGGCCAGAGACGTCGCCGTGCACGCCACCGACGGCAGGACCCACGCCAGACGGGCCGCCCCGCCCGCCGGCAGGAGAACGGCGCCCACCCCCAGCACCAGCGAGGAGGCCGCCAGCACGGTCGCGGCCCGCAAGAGGAACACCCGGAAGGTGTCGAGAGGGGCGGCCACCACCGTCTCGTGGGTGGGGTCGACGCCGGGCCCGAACGACAAGGCGACCCCGAGCAGGGGAACGAGGGGGGCGACGGTGAGGTACACGACGATGCGGTCGGCGGCGGTACCGCCGGCGGTCTGGGCGGCGTTGACGGCAAAGAGGATCGTGACCGTCACGGCGACGAGCCAGGAGCGTCGCAGGCCGGGGGTGGCGGTCACGATCGGGATCACCCGGTCGGGGACCCCCAGGCGGCGCAGGAGGCGGGCCAGGCGGGGTTCGCGGGGGGCGTCGAGCTCGGCGGCGACGGCGGCCAGGCCCTGGGCGACACGCCCGGGGTCGACGGCCTCGGCGGCGGTCCCGGCCAGCAGGCGGGGATGGGCGGCGGCCCGGCGAAGGCGGGCGATCACCTGCTCGTCCCGCGGCGCGTCGGTGGTCATCGGAGCTCCTCCTCGAGGAGTCGGCGGAGGTGGTGGCGGGCCCGGTGCAGGCGCGACTTCACGGTGCCGCGCGGGATGCCGAGCAGGGTGGCGGCCTCGCGGGTGTCGAGGCCGTCGAGGGCGGTGGCGGCGAGGACCGCCTGCAGGTCGGGTTCGAGGCGGGCGAAGGCCCGACCCAGTTCGGTGTCGCCGAGGGCGATGGGGATCTCGTCGCGGACCACACCGGCCAGGGGCGTGGGGTCGGCGACCGGCTCGGGCGGGCGCCGCCGGCGGAGCTGATCGATGAGGCGGCGCAGGGCGATGGTCCACAGCCAGGCCCCGACCTCCTCCACGGCCTCGCCCCGACGGGCCTGGCGCCACACGGCCAAGAAGGTGTCCTGCACCGCCGTGTCGACCTGGTCGGCGTCGCCCCCGCGGCGTTCGAGCCGCACCGTGATCCACGGGGCGTGGCGTTCGTAGAGAGCGGCGAGCGCCGCCCGGTCGCCGGCACCGACGCGGGCCAGGAGCTCGCGGTCGCTGTCGGTCGTGGGGTCGGCCACCAGGGTCATGCTAGGGAGCTCGGGGACCCGGGAGGGGCGAGGCCGCCGTAGGGCCCGGCCCCGAAGCCGCGGCGTCGCGGGAGACGGCGCCGCAGGCGCTGCCAGAGGCGCCGGGCTTCGGGGCGGAACGGGTAGCGGTGGCGGATCTCGCGGCGCCAGGGGTGCAGCATCTGGCCCACCACGCCGTCGGCGATCGGGTCGTCCATGCCGTAGCGCAGGGGGCGCTCGTCGGCGGGCATTCGGTAGGTGCCCCAGATGATGTCCCACAGGGGGAGGAACACCGAGTAGTTGGTGTGGATCGACTCGGGGTGGTTGGCGTGGTGCCAGTGGTGGAACTCGGGGGTCATGATGATCGGGTGGAGGGGGCGGAGGCGCCAGCGCACGTTGGCGTGGGCGAACAGGCCGATCACGAAGCTCAACACGGCGAAGATCCCGACCGTCTCGAGTGAGAACCCGGCGATGGCCATCAAGACGACGGGGGCGCCGATGATGAAGCCGTCGAAGGGGTGGGCCCGCACCCCCGAGATCCAGTCCATGCGCTCACTCGAGTGGTGCACGGCGTGGAAGCGCCACAGGAACCCGATCTCGTGGCTGAGGCGGTGGGTCCAGTAGATGAGGATGTCGAGGATCAGCACGCTCTCGAGGGTGAGCAACCAGCCCGGTTGGGCGGTCACGAGGGGCCGCAGGGCGAGGGCCGGCAGCCACAGGGGCAGGACGGCGACGGCGACGAGGACGGCGGCGACGATCCCGATGGCGTTGATCACCGGTGACACCAGGGCGTAGGTGAGGTCGGTCCGCAGGCCGGGTCGGCGGACGCCGTGGGGGTGGCGGCGGAAGAGCTTCTCGAAGGGGACGACCAGCACGAAGAGGGCGACGACGCCCACGGCCCCGTCCAGCCCCATGACGAGGCCGACGACGATGGCGGCGGCGAGAGCGAGGCCGTGGAACCAGGCCCAGGCCCGGCGCCACCCGTGGCGGGGCGGTCGTGGGGG
>RFFY01000726.1 GCA_003697065.1 Actinomyces sp.
CCCGACGACCTCCCGCCCGGCGCGCTCCGGTCGGCTCCCGACGTCGTCGCCCCCCGCGGGGCGCGACGTCGGGGGGACTGGGGGGACGCCGACGAGCGCGACCTCGTCGCCGCCGCCCGCCACGACGTCGAGGCCTTCGCCGAGCTCTACCGCCGCCACGTGGACGCCGTGTACGCCTTCGCCTGGCGCCGGACCGGTGACCGGGCCGCCGCCGAGGACGTCACCGCCTCCACCTTCGAGCGGGCCCTGGCGGGCCTGCGCCGCTACCGCTGGCGCGACCCCGGCGTGGGCCCCTGGCTCCTGCGCATCGCCGCCAACGTCATCGTCGACGAGGCCCGGCGGCGCCGCCGTCGGGCCGGCGACCGGGCCCGGGCGGCCCGGCGGCGCCAGGCCGAGGACCTCGGCGACGATCCCTTCGACCGGATCGTCGAGCAGGTCGACGCCCAACGCCGGGGCGACGAGCTGCGTCGCGCCCTCGACTCCCTTCCCGCTCGCTACCAGACCGTGCTCGCCCTGCGTCACCTCGCCGGGCTCGAGCCGGCGGCGGTGGCGGCCGCCGTGGGCGTGAGCCGCCCCACCCTCGCTGTGCTCACCCACCGGGCCACGGCGGCCCTGCGCCGGGCTCTGGCCGACACCGACGGTGGGGCATCGACCGACACGGGCGACGACCCGGGCCCCGGCTCCGGGGAGGAGGCGCGATGACGGAGCGTCCGGACCTGTCCCGGGAGCCCGGGGGGATCACGCCCACCGAACGGCTCGACGCCCTCGGGGCGGCGCCGACCCCGGCCCCCGACCCCCTCTTCGTCGAACGCCTCGAATCCCACCTGCGTCTGTCCCACGCCCACACCGCCCCGGCGCCGCGTCGCCGCCTGGTGCCCGCCCTGGCTGTGTCGCTCGTGCTCGTGGCCTTCGCCCTCGCCGCCGTGCGCATCAGCCGGGTCGAGTCGGCCTCGGCCCGCCTCGACGTCGCCCACGGCGTCACCGTGGTGACGCCCGACGGGTCGGTCCTGGTCGACCCGCCCCCCGGCACCGAACTCGGTGACGGTGCCCTGGTCCTCGTCGACGAGACCGGACGGGCGGTCGTCGACGGGATCGAGCTCGGTCCCGGCAGTGCGGTGCGCATCGACCGCGACGCCCTGGTGACGCCCTTCGATCCGTCCCCGGTGACCGACTCCGCCGCACCGGCCACCGTCCCGCCGGACGCTCCCCAGCAGAGCGACACACCGCCCGCCCCCGCCGACCCGCCCGTCGACCGGGAC
>RFFY01000727.1 GCA_003697065.1 Actinomyces sp.
CGGCGCAGGCCGGCGGCCACCTCGGCGATGGCGGTGTCCCAGTCGATCTCCTCGTAGGTGCCGTCGGGGCGGCGACGCAGGGGCCGGGTGAGGCGGCTCCTGTTGTTCTGGTAGTGGTCGATGCGCAGGCCCTTCTCGCACGTGTAACCGGCCGAGGCGACATGGGCCTTGTTGCCCCGGACACGGGTGATGCGCCGCCCCTCGAGGCGGACCTCGAGGCCGCAGTTGGCCGAACACAGCACACAGGCGGTCTTGTGCCACTCGGGCGTCGTCATGGCCGGAAGCGTAGGTGAGGGGGCCGTGACGTGCCCCTCCGCGTCGATCCGCGATTCGGTCGCGGTACCGGATCGAGGGTTACAGTCTCCGCCACCGACCATGCTTCCGTTCCGGAAAGGACCCCCATGCCCCGGATGAATCTCGCCGAGAGCTCCTCGATCGTCACCGGCGGGGCGTCGGGCATCGGCGAGGCCTGCGCCCGCCAGCTCGCCGCCGCCGGATCCCGCGTCGTCGTCGCCGACCTGAACGAGGAGAAGGGTCAGGCCGTCGCCTCCGAACTCGGGGGGCTCTTCGTGCGTTGCGACGTCTCCAGCACCGACGACGCCGACGCCGCCGTGGCCGCCGCCTCGGAGATGGGGCCCCTGCGGGCCCTGGTGAACTCCGCCGGCATCGGCTACGCCGCCCGCACCATCGACCGCAACAACGTGCCGATGGATCTGGGCCGTTTCGAGTTCGTGATCCGGGTGAACCTCATCGGGACGTTCAACATGTTGAGCCGTTCGGCGGCGGCCATGGCGGCGACCGAGCCCCTCGACGAGGATGGCACCCGGGGTGCCATCGTGAACATGGCCTCCGCCGCCGCCTTCGACGGCCAGATCGGCCAGGCGGCCTACTCGGCCTCCAAGGGGGGCGTGGTCGGCATGACCCTGCCCGTGGCCCGTGACCTGTCGGCGGTCGGCATCCGGGTCAACACCATCGCCCCCGGCCTCATCGACACTCCCATCTACGGCGAGGGTGAGGCGTCCGAGGCGTTCAAGGCCCACCTCGGCCAGAGCGTGCTGTTCCCCAAGCGTCTCGGCACGGCCGAGGAGCTGGCCTTCATGGTCATGGAGTGCATCACCAACCCCTACATGAACGCCGAGACCATCCGGGTCGACGGCGGCATCCGTATGCCCCCCAAGTGATCCCCCCGGCACCCCGTCCCCCACGAGAACACCGAGCACCCCGCGAGGAGACCTGAGCGACGCCACCGACACCGACGCCGCGGCACCGGCCGTTCTCACCGAACGGCGGGGCCGCGTCCTGCTGATCACCCTCAACCGGCCCGAGGCCATGAACGCCATCAACGGAGCCCTGTCGCGGGGCCTCGTCGCCGCCACCGGGGAACTCGACGACGATCCCGATCTCACCGCCGGCGTCCTGACCGGTGCCGGGCGGGGGTTCTGTTCGGGCATGGACCTCAAGGCCTTCGCCCGGGGCGAGGACATCGGTCCGATGATGACCTTCGTGCGCCAGGGTGCCCGCAAGCCCCTCCTGTGTGCCATCGAGGGTTTCGCCCTCGCCGGGGGCCTGGAGCTGGCCCTCACCTGCGACCTGCTGGTCGCGGCGCGGGGGGCCCGCTTGGGGATCCCCGAGGTCGGCGTCGGCCTCTTCGCCGCCGGGGCGGGTCTGTTCCGCCTGCCGAGTCGGGTGGGCTACGGCAAGGCCATGGAGATGGCCCTGACCGCCGATCCCATCACCGCCGAGGAAGCCGCCGAGTACGGCCTCGTGGCCCGCGTGGCCGAGCCCGGTACCGCGGTCGAGGTGGCCATGGAACTGGCCGAGCGCATCGCCCGCAACGCCCCGCTGGCGGTCGCTGCCTCCAAGCAGATCATCCGGGCCACCCAGGGTCGTACCGAAGACGAACTGTGGGAGTTCCAGGAGCCCCTGCAGCGGGCCGTGTTCACCTCCGAGGACGCCAAGGAAGGCCCGCGCGCCTTCGCCGAGAAGCGCCCACCGGACTGGTCGGGCCGCTGACCGCACCGGTGGCGACACAGCGGTGACGGCGACCCCGACGCGGACGAGGCGGCGATGAGTGCGCCCCTGTCGCCGTCGGTCCGCTCCCTGCTCGCCGGTGCGCCCCGGCCCCTGCTGTCGCGCACCGCCGAGGGACGCCTGGGTCCGCGTCACCGCCAACTCCTCGACGATCTCGAGGCCCTCTTCCGCGCCCGAGGTTTCGCCGATTTCACCGTGGGCGGCCTCGCCGACGCCCTCGGCTGCTCGCGCCGCACCCTCTACGAGATCGCCCCCTCCAAGGAGCAGCTGGTGCTGCTCGTGCTCGACCGCTTCCTGCACCGCCTCGGTCGGGCTGCCCTCGAGCGCATCGATCCCGACACCCCCCTGGCGGAGCAGATCCGGGACTACGTGATCGGCGGGGTCGAACTCCGTCTCGCCGACGCCCTGGTCGAAGACCTCGCCGAGGACGCACCCGCCCGTCGTCTCGTCGACCGCCACGTCGAGTTCTCCCGAACCGTGGTGGAGCGCCTCGTCGAGCGGGGCATCCGGGCCGGGGAGCTCCGCCCGGTGAACGCCCCCGTGGCGGCCGCCGTCATCACCGCCTCGGCCTTCCATCTCGCCCGGCCCCGGATGCCGGCGCGGACGGGCCTGGAGCTGTCCGACGCCCTCGCCGAGGTCTGCGATGTCGTCCTGCAGGGCCTCCTCCCCCGCCCCTGACGACCGGGGCACCCAGCGCGCCGGGACACGCATCGGGCCGGAGCACCCACCGCGGCGTCACAGGCGCGTGATCTGACCCCCGTCGACGGCCACCACGTGGCCGGTCATCCAGGCCGCCTCGTCGGAGAGCAGGAACAGCACGGGACCCACGTGGTCGTCGGGGTGCCCGAATCGCTTCAGGGCCAGGCTCTGGCGGAGGGGCTCGCGGAAGGCCTCGGGAACCTGACGGTCGAAGGCGGGGGTCAGGGTCGGACCGGGCGCGATGGCGTTGACGCGGATGCCGCGGGGTCCGAGTTCGTGGGCGAGAGCAGCGGTGAGGAAGTTCACCCCCGCCTTGGTCAGCCCATAGAACCCCGAGATCCCCATCCACGCCGCCGTCGACGACTGGTTGACGATCGATCCACCTCCGCCGGCGGCCATCGGACCGGCCACCGAGCGCACACAGTGGAGGACGCCGAGCAGGTTCACCTTCAGGACACGGTCGAGATAGGCGAGATCGACGTCGGTCAGCCCCGCCAGCTCCATGTCCCCGAACACCGCCGCGTTGTTCACCAGATGGTCGACCCCGCCGAAGGCCTCGACGGTGGCGGCGACCATCTCGTCGGTACTGGCGGGGTCGCCGACGTCGACGGTCACGGCCAGGGCCCCCTCCCCGAGCGAGTCGGCCACCCGGCGGGCCCCGTCGCCGTCGATGTCGGCCACCACCACCCGGGCACCCTCGGCGTGCAGCCCCCGTGCGTACGCCTCGCCGATCCCGCCTCCGGCCCCGGTCACGATCGCCGTCCGGCCCTCGAAACGCATCCCTGCCTCCCGTGCTGCCCTCCGTCGCCGCCACGCTACGGGCACCCCGGGCGCCTGTCAGACTGGCCCCATGAACCCCGGCTCAGAGCCCACAGCCCTCGACCGCGCCGTCCGTCACCCCGGCTACCACGACTCGGCGTGGCCGGTCGAATGCGGCGGCAACCGTCGCCAGAAGGCTCGGACCGGGCGCCTCGACGCCGGCTCGGGCCGGGCCCGGGTCGTCACCCGCCGGGACGAGCGCTGGCACGTCATGGCCATCGAGCGCGACCCCGACCAGTGGTACCTGACCGGCACCCGGCCCGCCTTCACCGGGCCCCCACCCCACGGCTGGGTCGAACGCATCGATCCCGAGACCCTCGAACCCCGGGCCACGTCGCCCGACCTGCCGTGCGGCGATCACGTCTGGTGCGGAGCCGTGTTGGCCCACGCCGACGGTTCGATCCACGTGATCAACGGCTCCTACCTGCACCGCCTCGACCCCGACACCCTCGAGGTGCTCGCCGAGCGCCGCCTGCCCGTCGACCACAGCCACAACGGCCTGCTGGCCCTGGCCGACGGCACCCTCGTCACCAAGGACCTGCGCCTGGAGGGGCAGGGCCCGACGACCATCACCCGCCTGCGCCCCGACACCCTCGAGCTCGTGGGCGACCCTCTCGTCCTGCCGGAGGGGTCCATGGGTCGCATCGCCGCCGACCTGGTCGACGCCGCCACCGGGCTCGAACACGTCTACGTCCCCGGCACCGACCACGTCTGGCGCCTCGTGGTCGACGGTGACGAACTGATCGTCGACGACTGGCGGGCCCGCTACCGCCCCTCCGGCGCCGACGGGGGTCTGGCGTGGGACGCCTGCCTGTCCGACGGCGCCTGCTGGATCATGGACTGCGGCGACGTGGAGTCGGTGCGCCTCATCCACCGCGCCCACCCCAACGGACGCTTCCCCCGACCCCCGGGCCGCGCCCTGTCGTGGCGCCGCCCCGCTCCCTGGTCGGCACCGGTGCGCCTCGTCCGCATCGCCCTCGACGACCCCACCGACGTCCGGGCGGTCGCGGTCACGGGTCACCCGGGGGGCGGGATCATCGCCCCGCCCGTGCACATCGCCGACCACGACCGGGCCGTGGCCTGGGACTCGATCAACGGGGGCCTGTGCGGCTTCGACACCTCCGAGCCCGACCGGGACCCGGAACCGGTGTGGCAACTCGAGGTGCGGCCCTCGATGCAGCCGGTCGTGTTCCCCGACTCCGGCGAGCTCGTGATCAACGACTTCACCCCCGCCGGCCGCGACGAGATCGTCGTCGTCGACCTCGTCGACGGGACCCTGATCGACCGGGTCGACACCGGTTCGCGGATCGCCAACGGCATGTTCCTCAGCGCCGGCGGCCACCGCGACGTCTACTACTGCACCACGACCATGACCGCCCGGATCGTCTGGGAGTGAGCCGGCGCCGCGCCGCGACCCGGCGGACGAGCCACCCTCGTCGGAGCGGCCGGCGCGCCATCGCGCCGGTTCGGCGGGCCGCCCGCCCCAATAGGGTGGTGCGACGATGCCGTCGCCGCCTCGTCGAGGACCCGTGGGCGTGGCCCGTTCCGGGGTGACCTTTGTCGTCACCGTCGCGCGCCGGGTCACCGACCACCACACCATGCTCGTGGCCAGCGGCGTGGCCTTCTCCTGCCTCATCGGCCTCGTACCCGCCCTGCTGGCCGTGGTCGCCGTGTACGGGCTCGTGGCCTCCCCCGCCGACGTCGAGGCCAACCTCGCCCCCCTCGTCGACGCCCTGCCCCCGGAGGCGGGCCAGCTCATCGTCGACCAGCTCCGCAAGCTCACCGCCGTCGACCGCACCCAGGTCACCGCCGGCCTCGTCATCGGTCTCGTCGGTGCCGCCTGGGCGGTGTCCAACGCCCTCAACTCGATCGTGATGGCGATCCGGATCGCCCACGAGATCCCCAGCCCCCACACCTGGGTGCGGGGCCGGATCTTCGCCCTGCGTCTGAGCCTCATCGCCATCTTGGCCACGGCGAGCATGATCTGGCTCGTCGTCGTGCTGCCCGAGGTCCTCGACCGGGTCGACGCCGGCGACGAGCTGCGTCACCTCCTGTCGATCGGGCGCTGGGTCGTCGTGTTCGTCCTGTCGACCCTGGCCCTCGGCGTGCTGTACAAGACCGTGCTCAGCCACGACGGGGCGCGCCGGCGCACCGTGAGCACGGGCGCCGTCGTCGGCACCAGCTTGTGGGTGGTGAGCACCTGGGGGCTCGACGTCGTCTACGGGCGTCTCGACTCGCTCCACTCCAGCTTCGGTCCCCTCGCCGCCGTCTTCGCCCTCATGGCGTGGCTCTACCTGTCGGCCCTGTCGGCGCTTCTCGGCGCCGAGATCGATGGCGCCCTGCACCACTTCACCTACCCGGCGGGCGTCGACGAGGCGCCGGTCGACCTCGATC
>RFFY01000728.1 GCA_003697065.1 Actinomyces sp.
CCCGGCGCCGAGTCCATCTCCTGCACCGGCAAGGCCACCATCTGCAACATGGGCGCCGAGATCGGGGCCACCACCTCCCTGTTCGGCTACGACGCCGCCATGGCCCGCTACCTGAAGGCCACCGGACGTGAGGCCATCGCCGACGCCGCCAACGCCGTCGCCCACCACCTGCGGGCCGACGACGAGGTCCTGGTCGATCCCGAGCGCTTCTACGACCAGATCATCGAGATCGACCTGTCGACCCTCGGCCCCCGCATCAACGGACCCCACACCCCGGACCTGTCCCGACCGGTCGGCGAGCTCGGGGCCGAGGCGCGTGAGAACGGCTGGCCCGTCGAGATCTCCGCCGCCCTGGTCGGCTCGTGCACCAACTCCTCCTACGAGGACATCACCCGCGCCGCCAGCATCGCCCGCTCGGCCGCCGCCCACGGCCTCACCGCCAAGGTCCCCCTGCTCATCACCCCCGGATCCGAGCAGATCCGCGCCACCATCGAACGCGACGGCCTGCTCGCCGACTTCGAGGCCATCGGCGCCACCGTCCTCGCCAACGCCTGCGGCCCGTGCATCGGCCAGTGGAAGCGGGACGACGTCAGCGAGGGCACACCCAACACCATCGTCACCAGCTACAACCGCAACTTCCCCAAGCGCAACGACGGCTACGCCTCCACCTACGCCTTCGTCACCTCCCCCGAGACCGTCGTCGCCCTCGCTTTGGCCGGCACCGTCGACTTCGACCCCAGCCGCGACACCCTCACCGCCCCCGACGGCAGCGAGGTCCGCCTCGAGGTCGGCCCCGGGATCGAGCTGCCCGAGCAGGGCTTCGATCCCGGCGAGGAGGGCTTCATCGCCCCGCCCGACGACCCCGCCGAACGCCGCCGGGTCGAGGTCCGCGTCCGCCCCGACTCCGACCGGCTCCAGCTCCTCGAGCCCTTCCCCGCCTGGGACGGCCGGGACCTGCTCGGCCTGCCCGTGCTCGTCAAGGCCAAGGGAAAGTGCACCACCGACCACATCTCGATGGCGGGACCGTGGCTGCGCTACCGGGGCCACCTCGAGAACATCTCGGGCAACCTCTATCTCGGCGTGGTCAACGCCTTCACGGGTGCGGTCGGTGAGGGCCGCGATCCCCTCGACGGCCAGACCAAGCCCTACCCCGAGATCGCCCGCCACCTCCACGAGGAGGGCCTCGAATGGGTCGCCGTCGGCGACGAGAACATGGGCGAGGGGTCCTCGCGCGAGCACGCCGCCATGGAGCCCCGCTTCCGCGGCTGCCGCGCCGTCATCGCCCGCTCCTTCGCCCGGATCCACGAGACGAACCTCAAGAAGCAGGGAATCCTGCCCCTGACCTTCGCCGATCCCGCCGACTACGACCGGGTGCTCGAAGAGGACCGTGTCGACGTCGTCGGCCTCGCCGATCTGGCGCCCGAGCGGCCGGTCACGGTCCGGCTCCACCACGCCGACGGCAGCGTCGACGAGATCACCACCGAACACACGATGAGCGAGGAGCAGACCGAGTGGTTCCGGGCCGGTTCGGCCCTCAACGTGATCCGACGTCGCGCCGGGGCCGCCTGAACACACCCGGGTCGGCGGGGGCTCGTGCCCGGGTCAGGTGAAGACCCGCGGGCACGAATCCCCCGCCCACAACTCCACGACCGTGTCCTCGGGCTCGAGGCCCGTGGTCAGGCCCACGATCTCGCCCCCGCTGACGGAGTTGGTCACGGCGAACAGACCCTCGGGTGAACCCTCGACGGCGGGGGCGATGGTCAGCGCCGGCCCGTAGGTGACCTCCAGGAAGCCCACGGTGGCGCCCACGCCGAGTCCGTCGATGGCCACCAGCCCCGGCGGCGGCCGTGACCCGGTGGCGTCCCACTGGCCGAAGGTGGTGGTGTCGTCGCTCCAGCGGTCGATCACGACCTCGAGGGCGCCCCAGCGCAGGAAGCGCGTGGCCACCCCGGCGCAGAAGTCGGTGGTGACGAAGCCCGAGTCGTCGTCGGGGGCGCCCAGCACGCCGGTGAGAGCGGACACCGCCATGTCGCCGTCTTCGCCGAAGGTGAGGACGGTCCCGTCGTCGAGGCGGAGACCCGTCTCGACCAGGGTCACCACACCGGGAACACCCACCGGACGGGGGGTCGTCGTGGTGGTCGTGGTCGTGGTCGTCGAGGTGGTCGTGCTCGTCGAGGTGGTGGTGCTCGTCGTCGAGGTGGACGAGCTCGTCGAGGTCGACGAGGAGGATGACGAGGAGGTCGCCGGCGTCGTCGCCTCGGTGCCCGGCGGGGCGCTGGTGGCCACGGCGTCGGTCGTGTCGGTGCCGTCGCCGCCGGTGAGGGCCACGGCCACCACCACCGCCACCACCAGCACCACCCCCACCACCGCGGCGGCGACGAGGACGAGGGTCCGGTCCCGGTGGCGACGCGGGCCGCGCGGCGGGGGCGCGACGGGACCCCCGACGATCGGCGGGACCGGCACGGGCGGGGTGGGCG
>RFFY01000729.1 GCA_003697065.1 Actinomyces sp.
ACCCTGAGGGGGCCTCCGTAGCTCAACTGGACAGAGCAGCGGGCTTCTATCCCGCCGGTTGCAGGTTCGAGTCCTGTCGGGGGCGCGACCGCTGCTGGCTGCCCCGCAGGCGCCTCCCGCGACCCGCGCTCGCCCGCGACCGTCTCGGCCGCAGCTGGCCGCCCCACAGGGGTGTCCCGCGACCGCCGTGGTGGGCCGCCGTCCGCTCTGGCGCCCGCTGCCCGTGTCGGCCGGCCGCAGCCCGTGCACAGCCCACCGCCGGGTGCGACAATGGCGCCGGCTCCGACCGGGCCAGCCGATGCAGCGGAGGACACCATGAGCGACGCCGCCACTTTCGCCCGCTCGATCCTCGACGCGGCCGACATCCGTGTCGGGGGCGATCGGCCCTGGGACATCCACGTGCACGACGAACGCCTGTGGAACCGCGTCGTGCGCGACCGCGAACTCGGCCTCGGCGAGGCGTACCAGGACGGCTGGTGGTCGGCCAACCAGCTCGACGAGTTCATCGCCCGGGTCCAGGAGGCCGACCTGCGGTCCCGGGTCCGGCCCACCCCGCGCCTGGCCCTGCTCGTCGCCCGCTCCGCCGTCCAGAACCGCCAGAGCCTCCGCCGGGCCGCCCGCAACGCCAGTGCCCACTACGACATCGGCAACGACCTCTACGAGCGCATGCTCGACAAGCGCATGATCTACTCGTGCGCCTACTGGCGGCGCGCCGACGACCTCGACACCGCCCAGGAGGCCAAGCTCGAGCTCATCTGCCGCAAGCTCGGGCTCGAAGCGGGCATGCGCGTGCTCGACATCGGGTGCGGCTGGGGCGGGTTCGCCCAGTTCGCCGCCGAGCGTCACGGGGTGGAGGTGGTCGGCATCTCCCCGGCCGCGGCCCAGGTGGCGCTGGCCCGGGAGCGCTGCGCCGGCCTGCCCGTCGAGATCGTCCAGACCGACTACCGCGAGGTCACGGGGCGCTTCGACCGCATCGTGTCCATCGGCATGATCGAGCACGTCGGACCCAAGAACTACGCCACCTTCTTCGAGCGTTGCCGCGACCTGCTCGAACCCGACGGGATGATGCTGCACCACACCATCGGGTCGAACCGCTCCAAGCTCTCCACCGATCCCTGGTTCGACAAGTACATCTTCCCCGGCGGGGTCGTGCCCTCCCTGGCCCAGCTCGCCAAGGCGGCCGAGGACGACTGGGCGATCGAAGACGTGCACAACTTCGGGCCCGACTACGACCGCACCCTCATGGCGTGGCACGCCAACATCTCGGCCCGCTGGGACGAGATCCCGCACTACGACGAGCGCTTCCGCCGGACCTGGGACTACTACCTGCTCGGCTCGGCCGGCAGTTTCCGGGCCCGGGTCCTGCAGCTGTGGCAGATCGTCTTCACCCGCAGCCGCCGCCGTTCGCCCCGCTACGACGCCCCCCGCTAGCGCCGGCCGGGCCGGTCCGTACGCCCCGCCGCCACCCATACCGCACGCGAGCGGGGCCCGGCGTGTGCCGGGCCCCGTCGCCGTGGAGTGAAGCGTGGACTGCTCAGCGGGAAGACCCGTCAGCGGGAAGACCCGTCAGCGGGAAGACCCGCCAGCGAGACGACCCGAAAGCGGCAACGACCGCCCAGCCCGAGGCTCAGAACTGCTCCTGCTCGGTCGACCCCTCGAGGGCGAGGGTCGAGGTCTGGCCCCCGGTGACGATGGTGTTGACCAGGTCGAAGTAGCCGGCGCCCACCTCGCGCTGGTGGCGGGTGGCGGTGTAGCCGTCGGCCTCCATGGCGAACTCCTTTTCCTGGAGCTCGACGTAGGCCGCCATGTCGCTGCGCTGGTAGCCGAGTGCGAGCTCGAAGGCCGAGGCGTTGAGGGCGTGCCAGCCGGCCAGGGTGATGAACTGGAA
>RFFY01000730.1 GCA_003697065.1 Actinomyces sp.
CACGTGCCGGTGGGCCGCCACGTGTCGAGGGCGGCGTTCGAGGACGGTTCGTGGCGGCGACGTTTCGAGGTCCGGGCCTGAGTTTGTCGGCCGCGGCGTTCCCGGCCGCGGCAGCGTGGGGTGCGGCTCAGGCGGCGAGGTCGATGGCGGTGGGGTCGGTGCCCGAGCCGGGGGCGTCGAGCAGGATCACCCGGTGGGCGCAGCGGGCCAGACGGGTCGAGAGCGACTCGGACCGGGCCAGCACGACGACGCGGATCCCCCGTCGGCGGGAGTCGAGGGCGAGGGTGGCGAAGATGCCGTCACCGGAGGCGATCACCAGGTGGTCGTAGGTGGCGCTGGGGGGAAGGGCGGCGACGGCGTCGAGGAGAGCGAGGTCGGCGCCGTCGGGTCCCGAACGGGCGCGGCGCAGAGCCCGGGGCCAGGCCCACCACACGGCCGGGGCGGCGTGGTGGGAGCAGGCGACGATGACCTGGTCGGCGTCGTCGACGGGGGCGAGGGCGCGGACGAGGGCAGCGTCGCGGCGGACCCGACCCGGATCGGGCTCGGCGGTGCCGGCGAGGTTCTCGGCGTCGACGAGGACGAGACCCCGGTGCCGGGTCGGGGTGGTGGTGGGTGCCGGTGTCCGGCCGCGTCGGCGGGGGCAGGTGCGGTTGCGGGTGGGGTGCCGGCCCGGGTGGATCGTCGGTGTGGTTCCCATGTCCCTCCTGTCCGTCCCGAGTGTGACGGACATCACCGAGATGGCGGGGGATGGCGATGACCCGCCACGGGACGTGGTCGGTCGGGACCTCGGTCCCTGGCGGATCCGGCCCGGTGGGGCTAGGGGGAGGGTGAAGGCGTCCGGGCGTTCCCGGTCACGCCCCGGAGACGGGAGGTGCGTGATGAAGCTTCTCGTTGGTCTCGACGGTTCCGAGCACAGTGCGTCGACCCTGGCCTTCACCGCCGAGTTGGCGGCGGCCCTCGATGCCCGTTCGGGGGACGGGTCGACCCAGGTGGTGGTCGTCCACTGTCATCCCGGTTTCGACGACCCGGCCGGAGCCGAGGCCGAGGCCCTGCGGACCCAGGTGACGGCGTGGATGGCGCCCCTGCTGGCGCGGGGTGTGCATCCCTCGACCACCCTGATGGAGGCTGACCCGCGTCATGGTCTGCTGGAGGCCGCCGAGGCCGCCGACGCCGACCTCATCGTGGTCGGCTCGCGTGGGCGGGGTGGGTTCCGGGGTCTGCGCCTGGGGGGGACAGCGGATCATCTCGTGCGTCACGCCGGCGTGCCGGTGGCGGTCGTTCCCGACGGTGGCGGGCCCGTCGCCGAGGGGACGATCGTGGTCGGTGTCGACGGGACCGACGCCAACCGTCCCGCTCTGGAGTGGGCGGCGGCGCTGGCGGAACGGGTCGGGGCGTCGGTGGAGGCGGTGTTCGTGCACGACCCGATGGCCGATTCGTATCCGCACCCGCCGGTCGACAACTGGCACTACCGGGGCCAGGACCGGGCCGAGTCGATGGTGAAGGAGGTCGACGAGGCGGTGGCGGCGCCGGTGCGCTTCCGGGACGTGGCGGGCAACGTGGTCACGGCCCTGGATGCCGCGGCCAACGCCGCCGACGCCGCCTGCGTGGTGGTTGGGACCCGGGGTGGCGTCGCCGGCCGGGTGTCCGCCCCGGGGCGAGTGCTGGGGCGCACGACGGTGCAGCTTCTGCACCACGCCCACCGCCCCGTCGTCGTCGTCCCCCACTGACCCCTCCGTCCCCCGCCCCTGCGTTCCGGCTCCCGTGACGACCGCGCGGCGGTCGTGGGAGGAGCCAGAACGC
>RFFY01000731.1 GCA_003697065.1 Actinomyces sp.
CCTGGTCCGTGAGAGTCGCTGGCTGGTGGGGCTGATGACGGGCGGAGCGGTGCTCGCCGTCGTCGCCATGGAGCGGGCCCTCATCACCCGCGACTTCACCGTCGAGTTCGTGGCCCGCAACGGGTCGTCGGCCACCCCGGCCCTGTTCAACGTCGCCACCATGTGGGCGGCCCTCGAGGGTTCGATCCTGCTGTGGGCCCTGGTGCTGTGCGGCTACATCGTGGCCGTCACGGTCAAGTTCCGCGACCGCGCCGACGACCGGATGGTCACCTGGGCGATGCTCACTCTCTTCGTCGTGGCCGGCTTCTTCTTCCTGCTCATGGTGGGCCCCGCCGACCCCTTCGTGGCCTTCGACCCGCCGGCGGGCTACGACGGGCCGGGTCCCAACCCCCTCCTGCAGAACCACCTGCTCATGGCGTTCCATCCGCCGATCCTGTATCTCGGCTATGTCGGGTTCACGGTGCCCTTCGCCTTCGCCATCGGGGCCCTGGCGACGGGACGGGTGGGCGAGGGCTGGCTGCTCGCCACCCGGCGCTGGACCGTGGCGGCCTGGGGCTTTCTCACCCTGGGCATCGTGCTCGGGGCCTGGTGGAGCTACGAGACCCTGGGGTGGGGCGGCTACTGGGCCTGGGATCCGGTCGAGAACGCCTCGTTCCTGCCCTGGCTGACCGGCACCGCCTACCTGCACTCGGTGATGGTCCAGGAGCGCCGGGGCATGTTGCGGGTGTGGAACCTCTCCCTGGTGGTCGCCACCTTCTCGCTCACCATCCTCGGCACCTTCATCACCCGTTCGGGCGTGCTCCAGTCGGTGCACGCCTTCGTCGAGTCCGGCATCGGCCCCACCATCCTCGCCTTCTTCGGCTTCGTCGTGGCGGTCTCGGTCGGCCTCATCGCCTGGCGCGGCGACCGTCTGCGGGCGCCGGGTCGCATCGACTCGCCCCTGTCGCGCGAGGCGGCCTTCCTCGCCAACAACGTGGCCTTCGGGGCCTTCGCCTTCATCGTGCTGCTCGGCACCGTGTTCCCCCTGATCGTCGAGGCCGTCGACGGGCGCTCCATCTCGGTGGGCAACCCCTACTTCGAGACCATGACCCGACCCGTGGGCTTCGTCCTGCTGTTCCTCATGGCGGTGGC
>RFFY01000118.1 GCA_003697065.1 Actinomyces sp.
CTCGACCCGGGCTCCGCCGACGCCGGCGGCGACCTGGGCTGCCATCCCGAGGGCACCTTCGTCCCCGAGTTCGAGGCCGCCGCCTACCTCGCCGACAACGGCGACGTCGTCGGTCCCGTGCAGTCCTCGTTCGGGTGGCACGTGATCTGGGTCCGCTCGGTCGGACCGGGTACCGCCGAGGCCCACCCCGACATCGACCAGGCCACCGCCGACCAGATCCTCGCCGACGCCCGGGACCGGGAGCTGCAGTCCGAGCGTGACCGCCTCCTGCTGATCCTGCGGGACGAGGCGGTGGCGGCCGCGACCGACCACATCGAGGTCGACCGGCGCTACGGGGTCTGGAACCCCGAGACCCACAACATCGATCCCACGGCCCTGCCGTCGGCTCCGGACCCCGCTGCCCCGTGACACCCCGGGTCGTCGTCGTCGGGCTGGGCCCGGCCGGACCCGATCTCGTCCCGCCCGCCGCTCGCGCCGCTCTGGCGGGTGTGACGCGCCGCTTCGTGCGCACGACCCGCCACCCGGCGGCCACGGTGGTCGAGGAGGCCGAGGCGCTCGACGGCTTCTACGAGACGAGCGACACCTTCGACGAGGTGTACCGGCGCATCGTCGAGCACCTGGTGACGGCGGCCCGGGAGGGTGCGGTCGGCTACGCCGTGCCCGGTTCGCCCCGGGTCCTCGAGCGCACCGTCGAGCTCCTGGGGGAGCGGGCGGCGGCCGGCGAGATCGAGCTCGAGGTGGTGCCGGCCATGTCGTTTCTCGATCTGGCCTGGGACCGCCTCGGCGTCGACCCGGTGGAGGCGGGGGTGACCCTGGTGGACGGGCACCGCTTCGCCGTGCAGGCCGCCGGTCGGACCGGTCCCCTCCTCGTCGCCCACTGCCACGCCGCCCGGGTCCTGTCGGAGGTCAAGCTCGCCTACGACGAGCCGCCCCCCGAGGCGATCGTCCTCCAGCGCCTGGGCCTGCCCGACGAGACCGTGACGCCGGTGGCGTGGGGCGATCTCGACCGCGAGATCGACGCCGATCACCTGACGAGCGTGTACATCCCGTCGGTGGCGGAGCCCGTGGCGGCCGAGATGGTCCGCTTCGACGAGCTGGTGCGCACCCTGCGCCGGGGGTGCCCGTGGGACCGGGAACAGACCCACGCCTCCCTGCGGCGCCACCTCCTCGAGGAGACCCACGAGACCCTCGAGGCCCTCGACGCCCTCGAGACGGCGGTTCCGGGGGTGGGTGCCATCGACCGGCCCGACCTCGAGGCCCCGGTCGAGCTCGACGAGCACCTCCGCGAGGAGCTCGGCGACCTCTGCTACCAGATCTTCTTCCACGCCCGCCTCGCCGCCGAGCGGGGCGCGTTCACCGTCGCCGACGTGGTGCGCGGTATCCACGACAAGCTCGTGGAGCGCCACCCCCACGTGTTCGGCGACGTGGTCGCCACCGACGCCGAGACCGTGCTGGACAACTGGGAGGCGGCCAAGCGGGTGGCCAAGAAGCGCGACTCGGCCCTGGACGGGATCCCGCCCTCGTTGCCGGTGCTGGCCCGGGCCCTGAAGGTGCAGAAGCGGGCGGCGTCGGCGGGCTTCGACGAGCCCGGGGGACCCGAGGTCGCCTTCGCCGACGTCGCCGAGGAGCTGGCCGAGGTCCGAGCCGACCCCAGCGAGGACGAGGTGGGCGATCTGCTCTTCGCCGCCGTCCAGGTGGCCCGCCGCCTGGGCCACGACCCCGAGGCCGCCCTGCGGGGGGCGGTGCGACGCTTCGAGGAGCGCTTCCGCCGGGTGGAGCAGATGGCGGCGGAGGCGGGCGTGGACCTGGCCGACGCCGGGATCGAGCGGCTCCGGGCCTGGTGGGCCGCCGCCAAGGACGCGAGCGCTCCCGGGGACTGAACCCTTCCCCGGCACCTGCCGTCCCGGCGTCGTCCCGACAGCGCCGGCGCCCGGTCCGTCACCGCACGAACCGGGCGCACTACGCTGCGGGCGTCACCGACGGACGCCGAGTGGGTGAGGACGGAGGCCCGGCGCCCGGTCGGCGTACGTCGAGTACGTCCGCCACGTCCACACCCACACCCGACACGGAGGTTCGCCGGTGAGCCTGATCGACGAGGTCCACGGCCGCGAGGTTCTCGATTCCCGGGGCAACCCCACCGTCGAGGTCACCGTGGTGCTCGACTCCGGCGCCGCCGGCCGCGCCATCGTGCCCTCAGGTGCCTCCACCGGCGCCTTCGAGGCCGTCGAGTTGCGTGACGGGGGCGAGCGCTACGGCGGCAAGGGCGTCCTCACCGCCGTCGGCTTCGTCAACGGCGAGCTGGCCGACGTGGTGCGGGGACTCGACGCCCTCGACCAAAGGGGCGTCGACCGCGCCCTGATCGACGCCGACGGCACCCCCAACAAGGGCCGGGTGGGCGCCAACGCCATCCTCGGCATCTCCCTCGCTGCCGCCAAGGCGGCGGCGGCCGAACTCGAGATCCCCCTGTGGCGCCACATCGGCGGTGCCGGCGCCCACGTGCTGCCGGTGCCCATGATGAACGTCCTCAACGGCGGCGAGCACGCCGACAACAACGTCGACATGCAGGAGTTCATGTTCATGCCCGTCGGCGCCGCCGGGTTCAGCGAGGCCCTGCGGTGGGGGGTCGAGTGCTACCACGTGCTGAAGCGGGTCCTCGCCGAGCGGGGCCTGTCGACGGCCATCGGCGACGAGGGCGGCTTCGCCCCGAACCTCGCCTCCAACGAGGAGGCCCTCACCCTGCTGGTCGAGGCCATCGAGGCCGCCGGGCTGCGTCCCGGCGACGACGTCGCCATCGCCTTGGACATCGCCGCCACCGAGTTGTGGCGCGAGGGCCGCTACGTCCTGGCGGGCGAGGGCCGCGAGCTGAGCGCCGACGAGATGGTCGCCGAGCTCGTCCGCCTCGTCGACGCCTACCCCATCGTGTCGATCGAGGACGGGATGGCCGAAGAGGACTGGGACGGCTGGGCCGCCCTCACCGCCGCCCTCGGCGAGCGCATCCAGCTCGTCGGCGACGACGTCTTCGTCACCAACACCGAGCGTCTCGGGCGCGGTATCGCCAGCGGCGTCGCCAACTCCATCCTGGTCAAGGTCAACCAGATCGGCACCTTGTCGGAGACCCTCGAGGCGGTCGACCTCGCCACCCGCAACGCCTACACCGCGGTCATGAGCCACCGCTCGGGCGAGACCGAGGACACCACCATCGCCGATTTGGCGGTGGCCACCGGTTGCGGACAGATCAAGACGGGCGCGCCGGCGCGCTCGGACCGGGTCGCCAAGTACAACCGTCTCCTGCGCATCGAAGACGAGCTGGGTGCCTCGGCCGCTTTCCGGGGCGGGGCCGCCCTGGCGGGTTCGGGGAGTCGGCGGTGAGCGGCTCCACCGACGGGGGCGCCGACCGGCGCCGCCTCCTGCGCTGGACGGCGGCCGTGCTCGTCGTGGCCACCCTCGTGGGGATCGGGGCCGTGTTCTCCTTCCCCGTGCGGACCTGGCTCGACCAGCGTGCCGAGCTCGCCGAACAGGAGGCCGAACGCGACGCCCTCGAGGCCCGCATCGCCCGTCTCGAGGCCGAGATCGCCGCCCGTTCCACCCCCGAGGCCGTCCTGTTGCGGGCCCGCTGCCTCGGCCCCTACGTCGAACCCGGCGACGAGGTCTACGCCGTGGCCGGCGTGTCGGGCTGCGCGGAGGCGCCCCAGGTTTCTGGCGCGGTGGGGGCCGGGCGCTAGGGTCGGCGCGACCACGCCGGACGGGGAGGGCCCGTCCGCCGACCACCGAGAGGAGTCGCCGCCGATGAGCATCATGGGCACCCGGGTCCTGCGCAAGGAGGATCCCAAGTTCCTCACGGGACGGGCCACCTACACCTACGACCTCGACGACCCGCGCCTGCAGGGGGCGGTCCACGCCACCTTCGTGCGCTCGACCGTCGCCCACGGCCGCATCGAGTCGATCGACGTCTCCGAGGCCCTCTCGATGCCCGGCGTGGTCGCCGTCGTCACCGCCGCCGATCTCCCCGACGCGATGGTGCTGCCGGGCATGGTGCCCCTCTTCCATCCCTCCATCCTCAACCGGCCCCTGCTGGCACGCGACAAGGTCCGCTTCGCCGGCGAGCCCGTGGCCCTGGTCCTGACCGAACGCCCCGAACAGGGCGAGGACGCGGCCGAGGCCGTCTTCGTCGACATCGAGCCCCTGCCGGCCGTGGTCGACGTCGAGGACGCCGTGCGCGACGAGGTGCTCATCCACGAAGACGCCGGGTCGAACGTCGCCGTCGACTTCGCCGCCATGGGCATGATGACCGGCATCAGCGGCGACGACTTCTTCGCCGACTGCGAGGTCGTCGTCAGCGAACGTCTCGTCAACAACAAGGTGGCGGCGGCCTCCCTCGAGGTCCGCTCGGCCGCCACCGCCTGGGAGGACGACGGGCGCCTCGTGTTCTGGTTCTCGAACCAGAACCCCCACGCCGCCAAGGGCGCGCTCGCCGGGCTGTACGGGCTCGACGCCGACCAGGTCCACATCGTCGTACCCGACGTCGGGGGCGGTTTCGGCGCCAAGATCCAGATCTACCCCGAAGAGGCCCTCCTGCCCTGGGCCGCCCGCCACGTGGGACGGCCCGTGCGCTGGTTCGAGTCCCGCACCGAGAACCTCCTCGCCATGGGACCCGGGCGGGCCCAGGTGCAGCGCATCACCATCGGTGGCGACCGCGACGGCACCGTCAAGGCCTACCGCATCGACGTGCTCGCCGACGCCGGCGCCTACGGGCGCATGGGCGCCTTCCTGCCCTTCTTCACCGCCCAGATGGCCTCGGGGACCTACGCCATCGAGCGCATCGAGACCAACGCCCGTACGGTCGTCACCAACACCACCCCCACCGAGGCCTACCGGGGCGCCGGTCGACCCGAGGCCACCGCCGCCATCGAGCGGGCCATGGATCTCTTCGCCGCCGAGATCGGCGCCGATCCCGTGGAGGTGAGGCGGCGCAACCTCATCCCCGCCGACGCCTTCCCCTACACGACGGCGGTCGGTACCGCCTACGACACCGGGGCCTACGAGGCGGCCCTCGACCGGGCGCTCGAGGCCGCCGACATCGCCGCCCTGCGGGCCGAGCAGGCCCGCCGGCGCGAGAGCGGCGACCCGGTCCAGCTCGGTATCGGGGTGAGCTGCTACGTCGAGATCACCGCCGGTCCCGCCCCCGGCGGCAACGAGTTCGCCAAGGTCGAGATCACCCCCGACGGCGGGGCCCGTGTCTACTCGGGGTCCCTGTCGCACGGTCAGAGCCACGCCACGACCTTCGCCATGATCGCCAGCGACCAGCTCGGCATCCCGATCGACAAGATCGAGGTGGTGCAGGGCGACACCGACCAGGTGGCCTCGGGTCAGGGCACCATGGCGTCGCGCTCGACCCAGCTCGGCGGCTCGGCCGTGCACGAGGCGTCCGGTCAGGTGGTCGAGGCGGCCCGCCAGATCGCCGCCGAGCTCCTCGAAGCCGACCCGGCCGACGTCGTGTTGGACCGCGACGCCGGCGTCTTCCACGTCGCCGGGGCGCCGGCGGTCACCAGGAGCTGGGCCGAGATCGCCGCCGCGGCCGAGGGGCGCCTCGAGGCCGACACCGACTTCAACGCCAACTGCTCCTACCCCTTCGGGGCCCACGTCGTGGTGGTCGAGGTCGACACCGAGACGGGCGCCGTCCGGGTGCGGCGGGTCGTCACCTGCGACGACGCCGGCACCATCATCAACCCCATGATCGTCGAGGGTCAGCGCCACGGCGGGATCGCCCAGGGGCTCGCCCAGGCCCTCATGGAGGAGGTGCGCTACGACGAGGACGGCAACCCGGTCACCTCGAACTTCGCCGACTACGCCTTCATCTCCAGCGCCGAGCTCCCCAGCTTCGAGCTCGTCCCCATGGAGACGCCGACCCCCAACAACCCGCTCGGCGCCAAGGGCATCGGCGAGTCGGGGGCGATCGGTTCCACCCCCGCGCTCCAGAGCGCCGTCGTCGACGCCCTGTCGCATCTGGGTGTGCGCCACATCGACATCCCCACCACCCCCGAGAAGGTCTGGCGGGCGATCGCCGAGGCCACCCTGTGACGCCCCGGCCCATCGAGGCCGAGGGACTCGTCCGGCGCTTCGGGCCGCTGACCGCTGTCGACGGGGTCGACCTCGCCGTCGAGGCCGGTGAGATCTTCGGCTTCCTCGGCCCCAACGGGGCGGGCAAGTCGACGACGGTCCGCATGCTCGTCACCCTCCTGCGGCCCAGCGACGGGGTGGCCCGGGTCGCCGGGCACGATGTCGTGCGCGACGCCACCCGGGTGCGGCGCGCCATCGGCGTGGCCCTCCAGGACGCCGCCATCGACCCCCTGATGACCGCCAACGAGCTGCTCCAGCTCCAAAGCGTCCTGCACGGCCTGAGCCGGCGGGAGTCGCGGCGGCGGGCGGGCGAGCTGCTCGAGCGGGTGGGCCTGACGGCGGCCGCCGACCGGCGCGTCGGCACCTACTCGGGAGGGATGCGGCGCCGCCTCGATCTGGCTCTCGCCCTCATCCACGAGCCCCGGGTGCTCTTCCTCGACGAGCCCACCACCGGTCTCGACCCGACGAGCCGCATGGCGGTGTGGGAGGAGGTCCGCGCCCTCAACGCCGAGGGCACGACCGTGTTTCTCACCACCCAGTACCTCGAGGAGGCCGACGAGCTGGCGGGCCGCATCGCCATCATCGACCGGGGCCGCATCGTGCGCCAGGGACGACCCGAGGAACTGAAGGCCCAGGTGGGTTCGCCCACCCTGCGCGTCGACGTCGCCGACCGCGGCCGGGTCGAGGAGGCCCGACGGGTCCTGGCCCGCTTCGGTCCCGAACGACCCGCCCGCGAGGGGCGTGTCGCCATCGGGCTCGAGGGGGGAGCCGCTCGCCTGGCCGACGTCATCCGGGCCCTCGACGAGGCCGGTGTCGCCCTCGCCCACGTCGAGCTCGACTCGCCCAGCCTCGACGACGTCTTCGCCGACGCCACCGGACGTCGCCTCGAGGGCTCGGCCCAGGCCACCGCCGCCGCCCGGGGGACGCCGGCGTGAGGCGGGTCGCCGCCCAGGCCTGGGCCCTGACCCGGCGCTCCGTCCTCGCCACCTGGCGTCAGCCCGGCTCCTGGATCCCCGGCCTGTTCTTCCCCCTCATGCTCGCCGCCGTCTACGCGGCCCAGTTCCAGCGGGCCACCGAGCTGCCCCAGTTCCCGACCGACTCCTTCCTCGAGTTCATCCTGCCGGCCAGCATCCTGCAGGGGGTGTCGTTCGGCTCGACCAACGGGGGCACCGACCTGGCCAACGACATCGACTCGGGCTTCTTCGACCGTCTGGTCGTCACCCCGGTGTCGCGCCTGTCGATCCTGTTGGGTCGCATCGCCGGCTCGGCGGTGTTCTCCGCGGTGCAGGCCACGGTGCTCATCGTGGTGTTCGTCGTCTTCGGCGCCGAGGTCGCCGCCGGGTTCTGGGGGATCGTCGCCATCGTCGCCATCGCCACCACCCTGGCCGTGGGCATCGGGGGTTTCGGGCTCGCCTTCGCCCTGCGCACGGGCAACGCCGAGGCCACCCAGTCGACCTTCCCCCTGGTGTTCGCCCTGGTGTTCGTCTCGTCGGCCTTCTTCCCCGTCCAGCTCATGAGCGGCTGGTACCGCTGGGCGGCCGAACGCAACCCCTTGACCTTCGTCATCGACGCCACCCGGCGCCTCGTCCTGTCGGGCTGGTCGTGGGGTGACCTGGCCGAGGGCCTGCTCGTCTCGGGTGCGGTGGCCGTGGTGAGCCTCTCCCTGGCGGGCCGGGCCTACCGGGCCCGCCTGAGGGCGACATGACGACGACCCGGGCCGCGGCCCCCACCACCGGCGACGTCCGGGCGGGCAGCACGCCCCTGGCGGGCGTGGTCCGCCATCTGGCGTGGCGGGGGATCATCCGCATGCGGCGACTGCCGGCCCTGCTGATCCCCATCATCGTCATGCCCATGTTCTTCGCCATCGCCTACACCGGCACCTTCGACGGGCTGACCGACGTGCGGGGCTACCCGACCGACCGGGTCATCAACTGGGTGCTGGCCTTCTCGGTGCTCCAGGGCGCGCAGTTCGCCGGGATCGGCGCCGCCGGGGTCGTGTCCAACGACCTCGACAACGGCTTCATCGACCGCCTCCTCGTGGCGCCGGTGAACCGGGCCGCCATCGTCCTGGGGCCCCTCGGCTACGCCGCCGTGCGCTCCCTGGTGCCCACCACCCTCGTCCTGGCGGCCGGTTTCGCCGCCGGCGCCCGCCTCGAGGGTGGGCCGGCGGGACTCGTCACCTTGTACCTGGGCGCCATGGGGTTCGCCATGGTCATCGGCTTGTTCGGGATCGCCATGGTGCTGCGCATCGGCAACATCCGGGCCATGACGGTCGTGCAGCTCCTCGCCTTCCTCGCCCTGTTCGTCTCGATCGGTCAGGTCCCCCTCACCCTGCTGACCGGGTGGCTCCACGACGCCGCCCGCTTCAACCCGGTCACCAACGTCCTGCGCTTCGCCCGCCAGGGCTTCCTGGGCCCGGTCACGTGGGACCAGACCTGGCCCGGCCTGGTGGCGCTGGCGGGCATGGCCGCCCCCTTCGTGGTGTGGATCCGGGTCGAGTTGAGGCGGCTCGGATGAGGGCGGCGACCCCGCGCCGGAGGCGGCGGCGGTTGTGCCCCGGGCCGGGCGGGGCGACTAGGTTCACCGACGCGACACGACACCGAAAGGGACGAGCGTGCAGATCGAGATGACGGTCAACGGGACGGTCCAGTCCCACGATGTCGAACCCCGCACCCTGCTCGTGCACTACCTGCGCGACCAGTGCGGGCTCACCGGCACCAACATCGGTTGCGACTCCTCCTCGTGCGGGGCGTGCACCGTGCACCTCGACGGCGAGGCCGTCAAGAGCTGCACCGTGCTGGCCGTGCAGGCCGAGGGGCGCGAGGTCACCACCATCGAGGGCCTGGCCGCCCCCGACGGGACCCTGCACCCCATGCAGGAGGCCTTCCACACCAACCACGCCCTCCAGTGCGGCTTTTGCACCCCGGGCATGGTGATGGCGGCGGTGTCCCTGCTCGACGAGATCCCCGACCCCACCGAGGACGAGGTCCGCGAGGGCCTCGAGGGCAACCTGTGCCGCTGCACCGGGTACCACAACATCGTCAAGGCGGTCCTCGCCGCCGCCGGAGGTGAGGCATGATCCCCGCCGCCTTCGACTACGTGCGGGCCGAATCGCCCGACCACGCCCTCGAGCTGCTGGCCGAGCACGGCGACGAGGCCAAGCTCCTCGCCGGCGGCCACTCCCTCATCCCCTTGATGAAGTACCGCCTGGCGGCGCCGGGCGTGATCGTCGACATCGGACGCCTGGCCGAGCTGTCCTACATCCGCGACGAGGGCGACCACCTCGCCATCGGGGCCCTGACCCGCCACCGCGACGTCGAGACCTCCGATCTGGTGGCGGCCCAGGCCGGCCTGCTCGCCGACGCCACGCACCACGTGGGCGATCCCCAGGTCCGCCACCGTGGCACCATCGGCGGGTCGATCGCCCACGGCGACCCCGCCAGCGACATCCCCTCGGCCCTGCTGGCGCTGAGGGCGACCATGGTGGTGCGCGGTGCCGACGGCACCCGGGAGGTCGCCGCCGACGACTTCTTCACCGGCTTCCTCGAGACGGCGGTGGGCGAGACCGAGCTGCTCACCGAGATCCGGGTGCCCAAGGTGCCCGGTGCCCGCTGGTCGTTCCAGAAGTTCAACCGGCGGGCCCAGGACTGGGCCATCGTCGGGGCGTCGGTGCTCGTCGCCGACGGCGACGTGGGCATCGGCCTGGTGAACATGGACTCGCGTCCGATCCGGGC
>RFFY01000732.1 GCA_003697065.1 Actinomyces sp.
GCCGCCAGCTCGCGGGCGGTGGCCGCCAACTGCTCGTAGGTGCTCGCCCCGGTGGTGATGACGAGGAGGTCCTCGTCGGGCACGCCGGCCTCGAGGAGATGGACGTAGCCGGCGTAGCCCTCGGTGAAGCGGTCCCCGGGCTGGTTCGAGCCCGTCGTCACGATCAGGGGCGCCACACCGGCCCGGTACAGCTCGAGGGCGTGGTCGAGACGCCGGGCCAGCACCGGCGACGGGGTGCCGTCGTACTGGGCGGCCCCCAACACGACGATGGCGTCGGCGGACCGGAGCTCGTCGGCGTCGGCGCCCAACAGCACCTGCACGAAGGTGACGGCGACGTAGGCGGTGACCACGACGCCGAGCACGACGATCCCGAACACCCAACGGCGGGGGATGCCCAGGAGGCGTCGCAGCATCACCGCCCCCGTCAGCCCGCCGTGGGTGGTGGCGTGGTCGACGCCAGGCGCTCGCGGGCAGCCCGCAGGCGGGCGAGGGTCCGCTCACGGCCCAACAGGGTGAGGGGCTCCCACAGGGGCAGACCCACGTTGGAGCCGGTGACCGCCACCCGCACAGGCGCCTGGGACAGGACCCGGGCGCCCAGTTCCTCGGACAGATCGGTGCCGATGCCCATGACGACGGCCTCGAGCCGTTCGGGGTCGTCGAAGGGGTCGTCGGCCAGGCGGGCGATCGCCTCGTCGAGGACACGGTCGGCGGCTCGACCCTTCACCATCACCTTCTGCCAGGCCTTGGGGTCGTAGTCGGTGATCTCGTCGACGAAGAGCCAGTCGACCCAGCGGACGACGTCGCTCAAGGTGACGGCCCGCTGCTGGATCTCGGGGGCGAGGCGACGCACGACCTCCTCGTCGTAGGCCTCGGGCCGCCAGGGCACGTCGGGGCCGGTGAGGAAGGGGCGGACCCTCTCGACGAACTCGTCGACGGGCAGGGCCTTGATGTACTCGGCGTTGAAGTGGTCGAGCTTGCGGGGGTCGAAGAAGGCCGACGCCTTGGTGACGGCCTCGAGCTCGAACAGCTCGACGATCTCCGACAGGGGCCGGATCTCGATGCCGTCGGGCGGTCCCCAGCCCAGGGTGGCGAGGTAGTTGACCATGGCCTCGGGCAGGTAGCCGCGGGCCATGTAGTCGCCCAGGGCGACGTCGTCGCGTCGCTTGGACAGCTTCTTGCGCTGCTCGTTGACGAGCAGGGGCAGGTGGGCGTACACGGGCGGAGGCCCGTAGCCGAGCGCCTCCCACAACAGGAGCACCTTGGGGGTGGTGTTGAGGAGGTCCTCGCCGCGGATCACGTGGCTGATGGCCAGATCGTGGTCGTCGACGGCGTTGGCGATGAGGAAGGTGGGGCTGCCGTCGCCCCGGCGGATCACGAAGTCCTCGAGGTTGGCGTTGGCGAACTCGACCCGACCCCGTACGACGTCGTCGACGACGGTGGTGCCCTCGTCGGGGGTGCGGAAGCGGACGACGACGCCCGGTCCGTCCTCGACGTGACGGTCGCGGGACCAGCCGTGGTAGCCCCGCGGCAGGCCGGCGTCGGCAGCGAGGCGGTCGATCTCGTCGCGGGTGAGGTCGCAGTAGTAGGCGCGCCCCTCGGCGACGAGCTTCTCGATGGCGGCGGTGTGCAGGTGACGCCGCTCGGACTGGAAGTAGGGCCCCTCGTCCCAGTCGATGCCGAGCCAGCGCAGGGGCTCGAGGATGGCGTCGACGTACTCCTGCTTCTTGAGGGCCTCGTCGGTGTCCTCGATGCGCAACACCAGGGTTCCGCCCGTGTGGCGGGCGTAGAGCCAGTTGAACAGGGCCGAGCGGGCCGAGCCGACGTGGAGGTAGCCGGTGGGGGCGGGGGCGAAGCGGACGCGGGTGCTCACCCGCTGGAGGCTAGCGGTGGGTCACCGCGTCGCCGGGCGGCCTCCGGCGGATCGACGGACGATGGGTCACCGCGTCGCCGGCGGGCCCACCCGATCCGCGCCCCGGGACGGCGGCCGCCTGCTCACAGACCCGGGTCGGTGACCACGGCGGAGCCGACGATCTTGTCGTGCCAGGTCTGCGAGCCGGGGTCCCAGATCATCCACAGGTAGCCGAGTCCCAGGGGCAGACCCGACACCAGCGAAGCGAAGAAGCGGCCGATCCCGCGGGCCCGCCCGATCGGGGCGCCGGTGGCGGCGTCGACGACCCGGATGCCGACCATCCGGCGGCCGGGGGTGACTCCCCTCTCCCCCACCAGCACACCGTGCCACCACCCGATGATGATCGCGGCGGCGGCCAGCCACCAGGCCACGACGATGAGGATGCTCAACCCGGTGAGGTCCTCGCACACCGCGGGTTTCCCCGCGGCCGTACACAGGTGCGGTTCTCCACGCGGCAGGACCGCCACCAGGATCCCCGTGACGACCCACACCGGCACGGCGACGATGAGCC
>RFFY01000733.1 GCA_003697065.1 Actinomyces sp.
CGCGTACCCCGGGGCGGAGGCGTCGGCCGTGGGTGTCGACGAGCCCGTCGGGGAATTCGAGGACGGGAGGGATGGGCAGGGGGAGAGGGGTCATGGCCGCGATCTCGTGGGGTCGGGGTCGGAGGCAGCGTCGAGTGATCCGCCGCGGCGTGTCTGTTGGCGGGGCCGGTCGAGCCAGGTGGCGTAGTTGTCGGGAGCGGCGGTGAGGATGCACCGGTCGGCCTCCTCGACCGCCCGGTCGGCGGCGGAGGGAAGGGGCTCGGGCAGGGTGGTGGCGCCGTCGGTGCCGTGGAGGAGACGGCGTAGGACGCGAGCGGTGTCGATGTGGGTGTCGGCGGGTTGGCAGGCGTCGGCGTGGAGGGCGTCGAGCCAGCGCTGGGCGTCGTCGGGCAGGTCGATCCCGGCGGCGCGGCAGGCGGCGACCGCGGGGCTGGTGGCGTGCCAGTCGCGTATGGCGGCGCTGATCTGCCGGCCGGGTTCACCCTTGATGCGGGGGCGTTGGACGAGGCCCCGCAGAGCGCACCAGCGCCGGAGGATGTCGGTGTGGACGCCGTGGGCTTCGGTGCCGAGGACGATCCGCGGCGGGGGACCACCGTCGAGCATGTGGTCGGCGAGTGCGGCGGGGAGGCGTTCGGCCACGTGAAGGTAGGCGGCGCTGAAGGCCTGGTCGCAGCCGTCGAAGGCGGGGCAGGGACCGTTGCGGTGGCCGAGCCGGCGGCAGTGGTCGGCGGCCAGGTCGATGATGATCTTGCGGTAGCGCTCGCGCAGCTCGTCGGCGGCGGCCTCGTCGCCGTCGCGGAACCGCCGGCACAGTTCGGCGTCGCCGAGGGCGCGCAGGTTCCGGCGGTGCGGGGTCACGCGGGGCAGATTAGGCGCGGGAGGCGACGGTGACCGCCGGGCGGTGGGTACGGGGGCCCTCATGGCGCCGATGGCGGTTGCCGGCCGGGTGGCGGGCGGCGATCGTCGGACCGCCGGCGTCGGCGGCAGTGGTAGTAGCAGAAGCTGGCGACAACGGAGGCCACCAGGGAGATGACGTTGTACGGGTAGGGGAGCACCGCAGCCTCCTCGATGCCGGAGCCGGCGCTCGACCGCGATCGACCGCTGCACCCGATGGGTGACGGACACGACGGCGACGTGACACGCAG
>RFFY01000003.1 GCA_003697065.1 Actinomyces sp.
ACGGGCAGGGTGAGCAGCCACACCGAGGCCGTGACGAGCATCGACCAGCTGAACGCCGGCACCCGAGCCAGGGTCAGGCCCGGTGCCCGCAGGGCGATGACCGTGGCCGCCACGCACAGGATCCCGAGCAGGAGGGCGACCACGACGAGACCCGTGCCGGCGAGGGTGAGGGCGATGGCATCGCGCTCGTCGCCGGTGACCCCGTCGAGGGCGCCCCAGCCACCCCCGGCGAACACGGCGGCGACGGTGATGCCGGTGCCGAGCAGCCAGCTCCACCAGGCCGCCACCGCCGCCCGGGGGAAGGCGATGTTCGGCGCCCCGACCTGGAGCGGCACCACCAGGGTGGCGAGCCCGACGAAGAGGGGGGCGACGACGAACAGGGCCAGGGCCACCCGGTGCAGGGTCCACATCTGGAAGTAGGCGTTGACCCCACCGAAGATCGTCACGTCGGCGGCATCGACGGTCTCGAAGGCGACGAGCACACCGAGCACGGCGGTGGCACAGAATGCCAGCACGGCTCCCCCGATCCACAGGCGACCCACCACGGTGTGGCGGTCGGTGGAGACGAGCTCGAACAGACCCGCGGGCGCCGCGTCGGGGGAGGGGGCGACGGGGGTGTCGGTGTCCGGCGGTGACTCGGTGATGGTCATCGGTGGTGGGGTCTCCTCCGGCGGCCCGGGTGCTCACCCGGGGCGGCATGCGGTGCGACGGCGCGCGGCACGGGGCGCGAGGACGTCGGCGATGCTACACGGGCCCGCGCGGGTGACCGAAAACCGGGCAGGGAGATTCTCGCCGTCGCCCCGGCGGGGGTGTCACAGGCCGTGGATCATCAGCTGGTCGGCGGCCATGGCGCCGAACAGGAGGGTCACGTAGGTGATCGACCAGGTGAACAGGCGCATCGCCCGCCGCGGCTCGGGATGACGCCACACGTCGATGGCGTAGGCGCAGAACACGGCGCCGAGCACGACGGCGGCCGCGGTGTAGAGCCAACCCATGTCGGCCACGGGAGCGAAGACGAGGGTGAGCGCCCACAGCACCACGGTGTAGGCGCAGATGCGCACGGCGGTCCGGCGCAGGGTCGTCACCGCCGGCAGCATGGGGACCTCGGCGGCGGCGTAGTCGTCGCGGTAGCGGATGGCCAGCGCCCAGAAGTGGGGCGGCGTCCAGTAGAAGATCACGGCGAAGAGCACCACCGGCGCCCAGTCGAGGGTGCCGGTGACCGCCGACCACCCCACCAGCACCGGCACGGCACCGGCCGCGCCCCCGATGACGATGTTGCGGGTGGAGGTGCGCTTGAGCCACAGGGTGTACACGAAGACGTAGAACAAGGTGGCCGACACGGCGAGCACGGCCGACAGGAGGTTGACCAGACCCCACAGCCACACGAAGGCGGCCACCTCGAGGGTCACGGCGAACACGAGGGCCTCGCGGGGCCCGACCTCACCGGTCACCAGGGGCCGGTTGCGGGTCCGTTCCATCACCCGGTCGATGTCGCGGTCGACGACCATGTTGATGGCGTTGGCGCCGCCGGCGGCGAGGGTGCCCCCGATCACGGTGGCCGCCATGAGCCACACCGACGGCAGACCGCGCTCGGCGACGATCATCGTCGGCACCGTCGTGACCAACAGGAGCTCGATGATGCGGGGTTTGGTGAGGGCGACGAACGCCGCCACCCGGGAGCGGCGACGCGTGCCGGTCGGAGCGACCACGCCTCAAGGCTAGGGGGACGCCGCCCCCGCCACCCAGCCGGCCCCGGTGCCGAGCG
>RFFY01000734.1 GCA_003697065.1 Actinomyces sp.
GCGCTCGATGCGCTTGCGCACGAGACGCACCCACTCGCCGAGACCGGCCACCAGCACCACGTCCTTGCCGGGGAAGTGGCGGTAGATGGTGGCCAGCGACACCTCGGCCCGTTCGGCCACCTCGCGCATCTGCACCGCCTCGTAGCCGCCCTCGAGGGCGAGACGCATGGCCGTCTCGATGATCCGGGCGCGGGTCCGGGCCCGCCTCTGCTCACGCCGACCGACGGCCGGGGTGCCGTCACGGGACCCGTCGGCGGCGACGGGTCCGGCGAGGGCGGGAGCGGGGACGGCTGGAGGCATGACGGACCAGTGTGGCCCCACGCCGACGCCACGACAAACCGTGGAGCGCCTCGCCGGTGCGGGTTCGCCGTCTAGTCGGCGGGCGGCGGCGGGGGCGGCTCGAGGGTCGTCGCCGGGGCGGCGCCCTCGTCGGCCTCCCCGTCTGCGCCACGCTCGCGCAAGGCGGCGAGAAGATCGACGCCGGTGGCCGCCTCGATCTGCTCGGCGAGGGAGACGACGGTCGCCGGCAGCTGGGACACATAGCCGCCGATGCCGCCACCGCCGCTCCCGGCGTCGACCACGGCCACCCGGTCGATGTTCACGTCCTTGACCGTCGAGACGATCTTGTCGACGAGCTCGGGCAGCATGTTCAACACCAGGATCCGCTGGCCCTCGTCGCCGGCCGCCAGGTACTGCTCGGCGAGGAGGCGGAACACCTCGACATGCGCCTTGCCGTCCTCGACGATCTGGGCCGCCTGGGCCTGGGCGTCGAGGCGGGCCGCCTCGAGATGGGCGTGGGCGGGGGTGACGACATCGGCGGTGAGGCGGCGCCGCTCCAGCTCGACCCGGGCCGCTTCGAGGTCCTGTTCGGCGACGACCCGTGCCGTCTCGCCGGCCACCTTGGCCTGCTCCTCCTTGGCCCGGGCGACGGCCTCGAGTTCGGCGGTACGGACCCGCAGGGCGTTGCGCTCCTCGACGATCGCCTTTTCGGCCTGCACGGCGGCGATCTGGGCCCGCTGGCGGGAGGCGGCCTCGGCCTCCTCGGCCTCGGCGGTGCGGGTGGCCTCGGCGACACGGGCATCGCGGATGACCTGGGCGGTCAGGCGCCGTCCCACCGACTCGAGGTAGCTGACGTCGTCGGTGACGTTCTGGATCTTCAGCACGTCGAGGTCGAGGCCCAGGGTCTTGATGTCGTCGTCGGCCTCGTCGATGAGCTGCTGGGAGAACTTGAGGCGGTCCTCGTTGACCTCCTCGGGGGTCAAGGTGGCGAGCACGCCGCGCAGGTTCGCCTCGAGGGTCTCCTTGGCGATCTTGGCGATCTGGTCGTGGGGGGTCTGCAGGAAACGCTCGGCCGCGTTCTCGAGCAGGCCCTCACGACTCGACACCTTCACGTTGGCGATGCCCTGCACGTTGAGGGGGATGGCGCCCTTCGAGAAGGCGTTGGTGACCGACACCTCCAGAGGGATCGTGTTGAGGTCCATCCACGCCACCCGCTCGATGATGGGGATCCGCAGGGTGCGTCCGCCCCGCAGGATGCGGTAGCCGACCTGGCGACCATCGGAGAGGGTCCGCCGGCGTCCCGAGATGACCGCCACCTTGTTCGGGGGGCAGATCACGATCAGGGAACTGACGATCATGACGATGAGCAGGATCGCCGCGGCGACGGCGAGACCGGCCACGAGTGCCACGTTCACGGGTGTACCTCCTCGATCCCCTCGGGGGACCGCTTGACGGTGGTGCCGGGGCGATCCGGCACCGGGCTCTCGGGTCGGGCCCTCATCCGGGCTCCGGGCCGTCGAGTTCGGGAGCGGCGCGGACCACGAGGGCCACGGCCCCCTCGAAACCGACGATGATGGCCCGCTCCCCCACGCCGAGGTCGTCGTCGTCGACGAGACGGGCCGTGAGGGCGACCGGGGCCCCGTCGACCTCGACCACGATGCGCCCCCGCCGGTCGGACCCCACCGGAACGGTGACCCGGGCGAAGCGCCCCTCGAAACGCGACGGGGGCAGCTCGGTCGACACCGAGTTGCGCCTGAGCCAGCCGAAGGCGGCGCTGTTGAGGCCGCCGGCGACCACCGCGACCACCACGGCCACGACGAAAGCGGTCGTCGCCGACGCCCCCGCCCAACCCGCCACCAGGCCCGTCACGCCGAAGAAGGCGATGAGGAAGGCGACCGTGGACAAGGGGATGACGGTCAGCGGACCCCCGTGACCCCCGGCGTCGCCCCCGAGATCGCCCAGGTCGCCTCCGAGGTCACCGAGGTCGCCCAGTCCGTCGGAATCACCGATGAAGGCGAACCACAACAACAAGGGGACGCCGACGGCGGCGCAGAAGACGTAGACGGCCGTCACGACACGAGCCGGTACGGGGCGGGGGCCGTCCTCACACCGGTCACCCTAGTCGGCCCCGGCGGCCGGGCCCCGGGGCCGTCGGGTCGACCCGCCGGCGCGGGGCGGGACCCTAGGGTGACGCCATGAGCAGAGAGCACGAGCGGGTCACGGTGCTGAACCACACCGGGTTCCCGGCGCCCGACGAGGTGGCCGCCACCGGGGTCACGGTGATCGAGGTCTCCCGCGACCCCGACTCGCCCCCACCGCCCGAGGTGACGGGCGAGATCCTGTGGACCCGCACCGACGGCGGGCCCCACCTTCTCGACCTGCTCGGCCGGGGTGTGCGCTGGGTCCACACCCTCGGCACGGGCGTGGACGAATTCCCCCTCGACGCCCTCGGCGACGACCAGGTCCTCACCTGCGCCCGCGGCGCGAGCGGGGTCCCGATCGCCGAATGGGTGGTCGCCCATCTCCTCGCCGCCGCCAAGGGCCTGCCCGAGGTGTGGCTCCACGAGGCGCCCGGGTCGTGGACGACCGATGTCCGCGTGGGTGGCCTGACGGGGGCGACGGTCGTGATCGTCGGCGCCGGCGGTATCGGCACCGAGATCGTGCGTCGCCTCCTGCCCTTCGGGTGCCGCCTCGTCGTCGTGCGGCGCCGACCGGTACCCCTCGAACTCGACACCCCGGGGGTCGACTCGGTCCGCGTCACGACCGACCTCGGCGCCGTCGTCGGCGAAGCCGACCATCTCGTGCTCGCCGCTCCGGCCACCCCCGCCACCCACCATCTCGTCGACGCCGACCTCCTCGCCCGGGCCCGCGACGGCCTGCATCTCGTGAACGTCGCCCGGGGTGCCCTCGTCGACCAGGAGGCCCTGCGCGCCGCGCTCGACACCGGAAGGGTCGGCCTCGCCAGTCTCGACACGGTCGAGCCCGAACCCCTCCCCGCAGGCCACTGGCTCTACACCCACCCACGGGTGCGTCTCAGCCCCCACGTCTCGTGGCTGGGGCCGGGTGCGGTCACCGCCGTGGTCGCCACCTTCGTCGACAACCTCCACCGCTGGCTGCAGGGTCGGCCCCTCGTCGGCGTGGTCGACCGGACCCGGCGCTACTGAGTCCGACCGGGGCGGGCGGTTCTCCTACGCTGCCTGCACCGCTGTCGAGAGTCCCGGGGGAACGATGGGCTGGAGTGACGAGTTCTACGCCGTGCGCGACGAGGTGCGGAACTGGGGCCGGTGGGGCGACGACGACCGCCTCGGCACCCTCAACCTCGTGACCGACGAGGTGGTGGCGGCCGCCGCCGCCACCGTCCGGAGCGGACGCCGGGTGTCGTGCGCCATCGAGCTGCGCCACGACGGGGTGCAGCTCGGCCAGATCCCGGGCCGCATCAACCCTCTCCACACCATGGTCTCCATCGACCATCCCGACCTCGGCGATCCCGACGGCACGGCCCAGTGCCCCCACTTCTCCGACGACGTCGTCACCATGGCCCTCCAGGCCGGGACCCACTGGGACGGACTCGCCCACGTCAGCTACGGCCACGAGCTCTACAACGGGGTCCCGGCGTCGACCATCACCGCCCGCGGTGGCGCCACCGTCCTCGGCATCGAGAACGTGCGTCATCTCGTCGGCCGGGGGGTCCTGCTCGACGTGGCCGGCGCCCTGGGGGTCGAGCGCCTCGAGCCCGATCACGAGATCACCGGCGACGACCTCGACGCCGCCGCCGAGTTCGGCGGTGTCGAGGTGCGCTCCGGCGACATCGTGCTGGTGCGCACGGGGCGCATCCAGTTGTGGCGCGAGATGGGCGCCGAGGCCTACGTCATCGGACCCGACCGCGACGGACGCAGCCCCGGCCCGGGCTTCGACGCCGTGCGCTGGTTCCACCGCCACGAGGTGGCCGCTGTGGCCAACGACACCTACATCTTCGAGGTCTTCCCCGGGCCCCGGTGGGAGGACGCCCTCGGGGTGCACTGCCTCCACGTGGTCGACATGGGGCTCACCCAGGGCCAGAACTGGGATCTCGAGGAGCTGGCGGCCGTGTGCGCCGACGAGGGCCGCCACGACTTCCTCCTGTGCGCCAACCCCGAACCCGTCGTCGGCGCAACCGGCTCCCCCGTCAACCCCGTGGCGGTGTTCTGAGGAGCCAGAACGGGAGGGGTCGGGGCTGGTAGAACTGGGGCCCGACCGGTCGCCGACGAAGGAGCCCGCCATGTCCGTCGACGAGAAGCTCGCCAACATCGAGCTCTTCTCCGAGCTGTCGAAGAGCGAACTCAAGAAGGTCGGCAAGCTCATGACCCCCGTGGCCGTCAAGGCCGGCCGCGACCTCGTCCGCGAGGGCGAGCCCGGCCGCGAGTTCATGATCATCGTCGACGGCACGGCCACCGTCCGGCGGCGGGGGCGGGTCATCGCCCGCCTGGGCCCGGGCGACTTCTTCGGTGAGCTGGCGGTCATCGCCGGGGTCCCGCGCACCGCCACCGTCACCGCCGACACCGACATGGTCGTGGAGGCCCTCAACCGACGCGAGTTCTCCACCCTGCTCGACGAGAGCCCGAAGATCGCCAAGAAGATCCTCGTCGGTGCCGTCAAGCGGCTCCACGAGCTCGAGGAGGGCGTCGTCCGCTGAACGACGCCCTCCCCTACCCCCGGGCGGCCACCGCCGCCGAGATCCTCGTCGTCGGCTCGGCCAACCTCGACCTCGTCGTCACCGCCGACCACCTGCCGGTGCCCGGCGAGACGGTCCTCGGGGGTGACCCGGCCCGCATACCCGGCGGCAAGGGTGCCAACCAGGCCGTGGCCGCAGCCCGTCTCGGTCGACGGGTGGCCCTGTGCGCCCGCGTCGGCGACGACGAGGCGGGCGCGACCCTGCGGGCCGCCCTCGTCGCCGACGGCGTCGACACGACGGCGGTCACCGTCGATCCCGACGCGCCCACCGGCGTCGCTCTGATCACCGTCGACGCCGCGGGGGACAACATCATCACGGTCGGCCCCGGTGCCAACGCCCGCCTCGACGCCGCGAGTGTGGGCGCGGCCCTGGAGGCCGTCCGCCCCGCCCTGGTGCTGGCGTCGCTGGAGATCCCGCTCTCGGCCCTCGAAGAGGCCGCCGGAAGCGAGGCCCTGCTCGTCGTGAACCCGGCCCCCGCCACGCCCCTGCCCGCGGGCCTGCTCGAGCGGGTCGACGTCCTGGTCCCCAACCGGGTGGAGCTGGCCCAACTCGCCGGCGACGACCCGGGCGACGACACCGACGACCTCGCGCGCGCCGCCCGGTCCCTGGGGGCCCGGGCCTGTGTCGTGACCCGGGGGGCGGCGGGAGCGCTGGTGGTCGAGCCGACCCGCTCGACGGCGGTGCCGGCGCCCCGGGTGGCGGCCGTCGACACCACCGCCGCCGGTGACGCCTTCTGCGGTGCCCTCGCCGACGGTCTCGTCCGCGGACTCGACCTCGTGGCGGCCACCCGGTGGGCGGTCCGGGTGGCGGCGGCCAGCACCCTGGTGGCCGGGGCCCAGACCTCCCTGCCCACCCCGGCCGAGATCGACACCCGCCTGGCCCGCGGCGCCCCGGCCGCACCGGTGACGCCCCGCCGCGCACCCGCGCCGGCGGTCACCCCCTCCGCCGACCGAGCCCGACCCCGCGTCCTGCTGGACTGCGACCCCGGGATCGACGACGCCCTGGCCATCCTCACCGCCGCCCACCACACCGACCTCGTGGGCATCACGACCGTCAACGGCAACGTCGGCATCGACGCCACGACGCGCAACGCCCTGCACGTGTGCGCGGTGGCGGGCCTCGACGTCGAGGTCCACCGCGGCGCCGCCCGACCCCTCATCGCCCCGCCCCTCGACGCCGCCCGGGTCCACGGTGCCGGCGGGCTGGGCCCGATCCAGGTTCCCGTCCCCCCACGGCCCGAGGCGTCCACCGAGGCCGTCACCTTCCTGATCGACACGCTCCGTACCGGCGGGATCCACCTCGTGGCCACCGGTCCCCTCACCAATCTGGCACTCGCCCTGCGCCTGGCACCCGACCTGCCCCGTCGGTGGGCGTCGCTCACGGTGATGGGAGGCTCGATCGGGTCGGGCAACGTCACCCCGGCCGCCGAGTTCAACGTCTGGGCCGACCCCGAGGCCGCCGCCATCGTGCTCCACGAAGCGGGCCCGCTCACCCTCGTCGGCCTCGACGTCACGACCCGCTCCCGCCTCACGCCCGCCCACGCCGAACGGCTCCGGGCCGCCGGCCATCCCGCCGCCGTGCTGGCGGCCGAGCTGATCACCTACGGCATCGAGCGGTCCCGGGAGCTCCGGGGCGAGACGAGCGTCCCCATGCACGACGCCACCGCCGTCATGGCCCTGGTCCGTCCCGACCTGTTCACCGGCGACGATCTCCCCCTCACGGTGGAGCTGACCGGGTCGGCCACCCGGGGGGCGACGGTGGTGGACCGCCGCCCCGACC
>RFFY01000735.1 GCA_003697065.1 Actinomyces sp.
CGACCCTGCCCGGCGGTGAGCCGGGGCCGGACGAGACCTGTCGCCGCCGGGTCGGCGGGGCGACACCGAGGCCGGCCAGACCCCGTAGAGGACGGCGCCGCCGACCGCCACCGCCACCGCCTCGCCGATCACGGGGCCACCTCGGTCGGGGCCCAGCGGGGATGGCGGGGACGGGTCAGGCGCCGCATCCACCACAGACCCGCCAGATCGAAGAGCACACCGCCCACCAGACAGAGCCGCCCCACGGCCGTGGAGGTGAACACCCGGCCCACCTCGGGGTCGGTGCGGGCGGCGAGCACGGCGAACACGAGGGGCGTGAGGGCGACGACGAGGGCGGAGGAACGGGTCTGGGCCGTCAGGGCGGCGACCTCGTCGGCCAGCTCGCGGCGCTCCCGCAGGGTGGCAGCGGCCCGCTCGAGGGGTCGGGCCAGAGCACCTCCCGACACCCGGCCCAGGGTGAGCACGGTGGCGACGAGGGTGGCGTCGGGGTGGGCCACTTCGACGGCCCAGCGGTCCAGGGCGCGCTCGAGGGGCATGCCGGCGGCGCTGCGAGCCAGCAGGCCCTGCACCGACCCCGCGACAGCGGGGACCGCTGCCCCCGCCTCGCCCAGGGCGGTGCCCAGGCCCGCGCCGGAGCGCAGGGACCGGGCGACCAGGTCGCAGAACTCGGGCAGGCCGGCGACCAGGCGCCGGCGGCGCCGGTCACCGCGCACCACGACCAGAGCCGGCGGACCGGTCACCCCGGCCACCAGGCCCCCGACCAGGCCCGGCGCCCCCATGGCCACCAGACCCACCGCCCCTGCCGCGGCAGCCGTCGCCGACCACCACTCGATCGCCGTGCGCAGGCGGCCCCTGGCGATCTCGGCCCGGGCCAATCGGTGCTCGAGGGAGGCGACCAGCCACCCCGACGCCACTCCGTCGGCCCGCCTCGTCGGCGCCCCAGCAGCCCACGGACGACGGACGACCGGCGCGGGCCAGGCGGCCACCGCCCCGACCACGAACACCACGGCGGCGACGGCTTTCACCATGTCGCGCCCCCACCGCGGCGGGCCGGTCGCACGGGCCGACCCACCACCTGACCGTCGCGTGCCAGGACCGTGACCTCGTCGGGCCCCACCACCTCGGCCACCTCACCGATCCGGCGGCGACCGTCGGCGTCGCGTACCACGTGGACGACCACGTCCACGGCGGCGGTGACCTGGGCCCGCAGGGCCGCCAGAGGCACCCCCTCGGCGGCCATGAGGGCCAGGGTCTCGACCCGGCGCAGGGCGTCGAGGGGCCCGTTGGCGTGGACCGTGGACAGACACCCGGCGTGGCCCGTGTTGAGGGCCTGCACCAGGTCGAGGGCGCTGGCGTCGCGGATCTCGCCCACCACGATCCGGTCGGGCCGCATGCGCAGGGCGTTGCGGACCAGCTCGCGAACGTCGACCTCACCGACCCCTTCGCTCGAGGCCGGACGCCCCTCGAGGCGCACCACGTGGGGATGGGGCAGGGCCAGCTCGGCGGAGTCCTCGATGGTGACGAAGCGCTCGGTGGCCGGAGCCAGCGACGAGATGGCGTTGAGCAGGGTCGTCTTGCCGGCGCCCGTGCCCCCGCTCACCAGGACGTTCATGGCGGCCGCCACCGCCCGTTCCACGAGACCGGCGACGGCGGGGGTCGTGAAGGCGTCGAGCGCCACCCGACGCAGGGTGAAGCGACGGATCGTGACGTAGGGACCGTCGAGGGCGATGGGTGGCACCACGACGTGGATACGGCTCCCGTCGGCGAGCCGGGCGTCGACGCAGGGACTGCG
>RFFY01000736.1 GCA_003697065.1 Actinomyces sp.
CGGCGTCGGGGTCGATCGGGCCGGTGTCGGGCTCGGCGTCGGGGTCGATCGGGCCGGTGTCGGGCTCGGCGGTGGCGCCGGGGTCGGGTGGGGTGCTCGCGGTGGGGGAGGTGCCGGATCCCGCGGTGATGGCCTCGGAGCCGGTCTCGGGGACGGCACCGGGTCCGACGGGGCCGCCGAGGGTCACGGCGAGAACGGCCGCCGTCGCCGTTGCCGTCCCGACCAGCCAGCGGACCAGACCCAGGTGGCGGGGCCGGTCGGGGACCGGCGGGTCCGAGCGGTGAGGCGGCGCGGGGTTCACGTCGCCAGGGCCAGGCCCGACACGACCGTCACGAGGCCCGCCCCGGCCAGGACCCGTCCGGCGGTGGCGACCAGGGGAGCCGAGCCCGCCCGGTCGACGAGGGCCAGCTTGGCCGCCAGGGCCGAGACGCTCGTCGTGGCGGCCACGACGTGGAGACCGGCGAGGGTGGCGGGACCCTCGACGTCGAGCGCCCACAGGCACCGCCAGGAGACGGGCAGGGCGAGGACCCACACGAGATACCCGACCAGGCGATGGTGACGCCGCTGGATGCGAGCCGGGAGGCTCTCGTGGCGGGGCGAGGTCGGGGCTGTCCGGGCCGCCCGGACCGTCGCGGCCTGCACGACCAGCCCCACACCGACGGCGAGGGTGAGGGCGACGGCGAGGTGGCGTGAGGCGGCGGCCGAGGTGCCGGGGTAGGGGCGGCCGGTGGGCGTGTGGGCGATCAGCCAGGCCCAGATCACGGTGGTGGTGACCCCCGCCGCCACCAGGGCGCGGGCCGCCAGGTCGCTTCCCGGACGGGGTCGGGGCCGGGTCCGCGGACGTGCCCCGGGGCTCACGTCGGGGAGCGGTCGGCCAGGGCGCTGAGCACCGAGGCGGCGTCGATGCCGTGATCGTCGAGCGGGGGACCGTCGTCGGGCGCCACCCCGAAGGCCAGACGCGACACCCGCTCGACGGCGCGCAGCAGATCGCGCAGGCGTCGGGGGGGTGGGAAGTACTCGTCCTCGTCGGTCACCCGGACCTCCTCGACCCCGTGGCGGGGGGACAGGTGCTCGATGACGGCCTCGACGACGTCCTCGGGCGCCGAGGCCCCGGCGGTGACCCCGACGGTGCCGGACAGGTCGGGAGGCAGTTCGTCGGGTCCGTTCACCCGGTAGACCCGGGGGCACCCGGCTTCGGCGGCGAGGGCGGCGAGGGCCTTGGTGTTCGAGGAGTTGGCCGAGCCGATGACGACGACGGCGTCACAGCGGGGGGCGATGGCGAGCAGGGCCGACTGGCGGTTCGTGGTGGCGAAGCACAGGTCGCTGCGACCGGGCTGCCACAGGTCCGGGAAGCGGGACCGGGCGGCGGCGAGCACGTCGGCCCAGTCGCGGTGCGACAGGGTCGTCTGGGCGAGGAGGGCGACCGGGGTCTCGAAGTCGGGGAGAGCATCGACCTCGGCGGGTGACTCGACCCG
>RFFY01000737.1 GCA_003697065.1 Actinomyces sp.
ACCTCGAGGTTCCCGGCGTGACGGTCAACCGCTACTGCTCCTCGTCCCTGCAGACGATCCGCATGGCCGCCCACGCCATCAAGGCCGGCGAGGGCGACGCCTTCGTCGCCGGAGGCGTCGAGACCGTCAGCCGCTACCGCAACGGAGCCGCCGACACCGGCCCCCACAACGAGAAGTTCGCCGAGGCCGAGGCCCGCACCGCCCGCCGGGCCCAGGGGGGCGCCGAGCCCTGGACCCCGCCCGAGGGCCTGCCCGACATCTACATCGCCATGGGCCAGACCGCCGAGAACGTCGCCCAGTACAAGGGCGTGAGCCGTCAGCGCCAGGACGAATTCGGGGTCCTGTCCCAGAACCGGGCCGAGGCGGCGAAGAAGCGGGGCTTCTTCGAGAACGAGATCACCCCCTACCCCCTGCCCGACGGCACGGTCGTCAGCCAGGACGACGGCATCCGCGAGGGCACCACCTACGAGAAGGTGGCCCAGCTCCAGCCCGTGTTCCGGCCCGACGGGACGGTCACCGCCGGCAACGCCTGCCCCCTCAACGATGGGGCGGCGGCGGTGGTCGTCATGAGCGACACCAAGGCCCGGGCTCTCGGCATCACCCCCCTGGCCCGCATCGTGGCGTCGGGGGTGTCGTCCCTCGATCCCGAGATCATGGGCCTCGGCCCCATCGGGGCCGTGCGCCAGGTCCTGGACCGCACCGGCATGACCATCGACGACATCGACCTGGTCGAGATCAACGAGGCCTTCGCCGCCCAGGTGCTCCCCTGCGCCGACGAGCTGGGCATCGACATCGAGAACCAGCTGAACGTCAACGGTGGCGCCATCGCCCTCGGTCACCCCTTCGGGATGACCGGCGCCCGGATCATGACCACCCTGATCAACGGCCTCCAGGACGCCGACAAGACGATCGGTCTCGAGACCATGTGCGTCGGCGGCGGTCAGGGCATGGCGATGATCATCGAACGCCTGAGCTGACCCGTGGTGCGCCGCGAACCGCGCCGCTCCCCGACAGCGGCAGGGACGGCCTGAGCCGTGGACACCAGCACGGTCGAGGTCGAGCCGGGGCATCTCCTGCTCGGCCCCCTCGTCGATCCCACCAGCGGGGAACCGACCGGCGCCGGCGAGGTGCAACTCGATGCCGGCGACCTCACCACCCACGGGGTCATCGTCGGCATGACGGGCTCGGGCAAGACCGGCCTCGGCGTCTGCCTCGTCGAAGAGGCGCGCCTGGCCGGTCTCCCGACCCTCGTCATCGATCCCAAGGGCGACATGGGCAACCTCGCCCTGGTCTTCCCCGAGCTGCGCCCCGACGACTTCCGGCCCTGGATCGACGAGGCGGCCGCCGAACGCGAGGGGCTGACACCCGACGAGTACGCCGCCCGCATCGCCCGGACCTGGGAGGAGGGGCTCGCCGGCTCCGGTATCGGCCGCGACCGCCTCCGGCGCCTCCGCGACTCCGGACCGGTCACCATCTACACGCCGGGCTCGACCGCCGGCGTCCCTCTCGACGTCATCGGCGACCTGTCCGCACCCGCCGACACCGCCGACCCCGAAGCTGTCCGTGACGAGATCGAGGGGCTCGTAGGCGGCCTGCTGGGCCTGGTCGGGGTGCGCTCCGACCCCCTGTCGGGCCGCGAGCACGTCCTGTTGGCGAACCTCGTCGAGCGCGCCTGGACCGAGGGCCGGAGCCTCGATCTCGCCGGCCTCATCGCCCAGGTGCAGAACCCACCCCTGCGCAAGCTCGGGGTGATCGATCTCGACACCTTCTTCCCGCCCGACGACCGCACGGCCCTGGCCCTGCGTCTCAACGGGCTGCTGGCGTCGCCCTCCTTCGCCGCCTGGACCCAGGGGGCGCCCCTCGACATCGCATCGCTGTTGTGGACCCCCGAGGGCGACCCCGCCTGTGCGGTGGTGTCGATCGCCCATCTCTCCGACGACGAGCGCCAGTTCGCCGTGGCCCTCCTCCTGTCGCGCCTCGTCACCTGGATGCGGAGCCAGGCGGGGACGTCGGATCTGCGCGTCCTCGTCTACATGGACGAGGTCTTCGGCTTCGTTCCGCCCACCGAGCGCCCCCCGGCGAAGAAGCCCATCCTGACCCTGCTCAAGCAGGCTCGGGCCTACGGGGTCGGTCTCGTGCTGGCCACTCAGAACCCGGTCGACCTCGACTACAAGGCCATCTCCAACGCCGGCACCTGGCTCATCGGCCGCCTCCAGACCGAACGGGACAAGGCCCGCCTCCTCGAGGGCATGCGGGCCGCCGCCGGTGACGTCGACCTCGACGCCCTCGGTGACGTCATCGGCGGGCTGGGCAAGCGCCGCTTCCTCCTCCACTCCACCGGCGGTGGTGGGCCCACCACCCTCGCCACCCGCTGGGCGATGTCGTATCTCGCCGGGCCCCTCACCCGCGACCAGATCGCCCGTCTCACCGCCGACGATCCCCGCCGTGGGGCCCCGGCTCCCGCCACCGCGGGTGCGAGCTCCTCCCCGCCCGCCGGCTCCGACGACAGCACCCCGGCTCCCGCCACCGACCCGGTGGCACCCGACCTCGCCGACGACGAGTCCCTCGTCGCTCCCGACGTCGCCGACGGGGTGGCGGTGGCGTACCTGGATCCCGCCGCCGGCTGGGCCTCCGAGATCGGCGCCGACCCCCACGGGACCCGCCTCGAAGCCGCCGTCGCCTTCCGCGTGGCTCTCCTCTACGACGACACCGCCGCCGATCTGCGCCACGAGGTCGAGTGGGAGGCCGTGTTGTTCCCTCTCGGCGACGGCTTCGATCCCCAGCGACTCCACCTCGTCGACCTCGACGACCGGGATCTGGGCGCCGAGCCGCCGTCCGGTGCCGTGTACGCCCTCCCCGAGGCGAAGATCCACACCAAGACCTTCTTCCGTCAGCTCGAGCGCGACCTGCGCGCCCACCTGTACCGCAGCGAGACGATCACCCTGTGGCGCAACGCCTCCCTGAAGCTCTACTCCCGGCCCGACGAGAGCCGCGAGGAGTTCCTCGAACGCTGCCGGCGGACCGCCGACGAACGGGCCGACGAGGAGGCCGACGAACTCCGCCGCAAGCTGGCCAGCCGCGAGGACCGGCTCCGAGCCGCCATCGCCAAAGCCGAGGACCGGGTCCGTGAGCTCGAGAGCGAGAAGTCCGAACGGGCACGGGGCGAGGTCCTCTCCGGCGCCCTGGACGTGATCGGGGGCCTGCTGGGAGGCCGCCGCAGCACCCGCAGCATCCTCGGCGGCATCCGCCGGGCCACGGGAAAGCGGCGCATGACCTCCGGTGCCGCCGAACGCCTGCGCTCGGCCAAGCGCCGCCTCGAGGAGAAGATCGACGACCTCGAGGAGCTGGCAGCCGAGCTCACCGACTCCCTGGCGGAGATCCAGGAGGAGTGGGAGGAGGCCGCCGCCGACGTCACTGAGCACGAGGTCGGGCTCGAGAAGTCCGACATCTCGGTGACCGATGTGGTCGTCGTGTGGGTACCGGTGAGCTGAGATCCGGCCCCTGGCCGTCACCCGCGCTTCCCGGCGACCACACTGGGGGGCAAAAAGCGTGACCGACGTCACCTGACGCTCGATCGTCACCAATTCGCCACGAAACGTCCATCTGGGCGGCCGCCGGGTGTGCCACCATCACCGTGGGCGGGCAGGTTGCCGCCACGTCTGGGCCGAGCGGCCTACAGACGCGGCGCGGTCGTGCTCGGTACTGTGAGTGGTGACGGTTCGGCGCGGCCGGGCCGGCCGTAGTGGCGATCGACGCGGGACGAGACACGGACATGACCCAGCACACGGCGAAGCGGGCCGGCGCCATCGCCGTACCGCCCGACACGACGGGTCTCGGCGTTCAGCTCTACCCCAACAGCGACGCCCTGCCCCGACGAGCGGGGGGCGATCGACGCCTCCTCAACGCCCCCAAGCTCACCCTCGCTCTGGCGGACGTCCTGGCGGTCCTGGCCGCCCTGTTGGCCGCCACCGCCGTCAATGCCCGGGTGAACCCCGGCGACCCGACGACCCCGGCGGGTTACGTCCGTCTGGCGCTTGCCTCCCTGCCCCTGTGGCCCCTCGTCATGACCCAGCAACTCCTGTACCGGGCCCGTCACCTGGGGCGGGGGATCGACGAGCTGGGGCGCATCGTGCGGGCGGTGGCGCTCGGCTCTTTGCTCACCGGCGGGATGAGCATCGTGTTGAAGATCGACATCGGGCGCCGCTGGATGACCTGGGTCCTCATCCTCGCCTTCGCCGCCTTGGCCGTCGAACGGCTGGCGGCCCGCCAGCTCTTCGCCCGGGCCCGGCGCCGCGGTCGTCTCCTGCGTCCCGTCCTCATCG
>RFFY01000738.1 GCA_003697065.1 Actinomyces sp.
CCTTCCCCCCACGCGGCCCCCGGGCCGAACCCTCGCCCACTGGCGACTGGGCCGCCGCCGCCCGGGCCGTGCTCGGCGACCCGACCAGCGACGAGGCGGCCCGCCTCCTGGCCCGCCACCTCGACGCCCCCATGCTGCGACGATCCCTCACCGAGGCCCACCTGCCCGCCCGGCTCGACCGCCTCGTCCTCGTCGCCACCGCCCAGACGCCCGCCCATCCCCTCGACAGCGCCCCCCTGGTACCCCTGGTGCTGGCCTGGCTCGACGCCACCGCCGCCGACCGCACCCGGACCCTGACCCGGCGCCCCGACATCGTCACCGTCACCGCCCGCCCCGACATCGTCGCCGACGTCCACGACCAGCTCCGCGACGACCTGGTGCCCCTCCTCGGCGAGGCCCGCACCGCCGTCGTCCACGCCGGCGGCACCCCGGCCATGGCTCTCGCCGCCACCCTCGCCGCCGCGGCCACCGGCCACCCGGTGCGCATCGTGCAGGTGCTACGCGGCGGACGGGTCACCGAAGCCGACCTCGGCCCCCTCCCTCCCACCCCGCTGCACCCCCTTTGACAGCCGGGGCCGCCAGCGCCGGTACCCCATGCGCTCGACGGCACCGGCGGTGTCCGTCACAGCTCCACGTGACCAACCCGGCGATGACGGCACACCACCCGGCGACCGGCGTTCCCCTTGCACGCTGCGTGGCCACGCGCCACCATCGCAGTGGCAGGGAGGTGGGACCATGAGTGAGCACCCGGTAGCCGGGGTTCTTCGGTGGCGGTGGTGGCCGCCGCGGCGGTGGCGAGATGGCTGACCGGCCGCCGCTCGACCAGCGCTTCGTCAACCCCTACACCTTCGTCGGGCTGCCGGACCCGACCGCCATGCAGCGCAGGCGACCCGCCGGGCACGACCGGCTCCCACCCGACCGGCTCTCCGGGCGCCTGCTCGTGACCTGGCGAGCGAAGGCGCCGATCCTGTACCGCCGACCGGCCCCGAACGGCAGCTGGTCGGCATGGCAGCACGAGGGCCGCTACGGCCTGCCCGGCTCGAGCATCAAGGGCGCCGTCCGCTCGGTCCACGAGACCCTCTTCGGTGGCTGCATGCGGGTCGTCGATCTCGATGCGGTCGCCGTGCACCGCGAGCCGGCGACCATCAACCGGGGTGTGCTCGCTGTGGTACGCGACCACGACCCCACCAGCGACCGCCTCACCGTGGAGCTCTGCGACGACCACCGCTGGATCCGCCACGACGTCCTGGTACAGGTTCTCGGTGGGCCCGACCGGATCCGCACCGGCGCCCGGCTGAGCATCCGCTCCCGGCCCGACCGGACACGGCTCGAGCGCGACGAGCACCTGAGCGCCGCCGGCATCAGCGCCGACGGCGACTGGGTGCTCCACGTCACCGACGTCGCCGCCCGCCACCGGAAGCGGCCCGTGTGGTTCGTCGCCGGCCACCTGAGCGGCGAGACCCGAATCATCGGCGACGACAAGCTCCAGGACTACCGCCGCGAGGCCGCCGGCAGCGACGACGAACGGCGCGGACTGGAGGGCGACGTGGCGGTCCGACGGGGCAAGACCCTCGGCTGGCGTCAGCCCGTCCGCCGGGATCTACCGCCCGGAACCGTCATCTGGCTGCGACGTGACGACGACCGTATCGCCCGCGCCACCATCTGGCGGCGTTCCGGGAAGCACCCCGTCAGGGAGCGTCTGGACCGCGCCTGGTGGCCCTGCGGAGCCGAGGTGGAGCGGGAGGAGGAGAACAAGGAGGTGCACCGACACAGCGACGAGCTCTGCCCCACCTGCCGGCTCTTCGGCTCCGCCGGCGACGAAGCTCCCCACAACGGCGCCGAGCGCGGCGCCGACCGCCGCGCCATCAACTACCGCTCCCACATCCGCTTCGGCCCCGCCCTCGCCGACGACGTCACGCCCCGCCGGCTCGATCTCGCCCCCCTCGGCACACCGAACATCTCCAGCGGCCAGTTCTACCTCCAGCCCCCCCGTGACAAGCAGGTGACGCGTGCCGAACGCGAGGTGCCGCTCGCCCGATGGGGATCGCGCGCCGACCGGCCCGAGCCACGGCCGATTCGGGGCCGCAAGTACTACTGGCACGGCGTCAACGACCGCCACGACAAGCGCCCCCATCACAGCGACGAGATGACCGCCAGCGTCGAGGTGCTTCCCAAACGCACCGAACTGAGCGCCACCATCTGTTTCTCGGGCCTGACCCCGATCGAACTCGGCCAGCTCATCGCCGCCATCGACCCCGCCCGGGTGCTCACCGACCGGCGTCCCCCCGGCCACGACCACTCCGACCCCGGCCCGGTCCTCACCCGCCTCGGTGGCGGCCGACCCTTCGGGTTCGGCAGCGTCGAGGTCACGTCCATCGAGGTGGCCGACCTCCACACCGCCTCGAGCCGCTACACGGGCGGCCCGGACCCCGTCCTCGACGTCGACGAGCTGGTGCGGGCCGCGGTCGAGGCCACTCCCGGTCCGATCCGTGCCGTCTGGCCCCAGGCCGCCGCTGCCCTGAGCCACCGCTGGGTCCCTGCCGAGTCGATCTGGTACCCGCCCGGCGCCCCGTGGACGCAGAAGGGGACCCAGGAGTTCGACGAGGCCTTCCGCTTCTTCGGCCTCACCGATGGCCGCTACTACCCCAACAGGGACAATCACCCCCTCGTCTGCCTGCCCCGACCCGAAAAACCCGACCAGGGCCTCCCGATCGTCCAGGACAACAAGCGCCGCGGTGGTGGCGGCCGAGGAGGTGGCCGCGGTGGCCAGGGCGGCGGCCGCGGCCGGGGCGGCGGCGGCCGGGGCGGCTACCAGGGCGGAGGCGGGGGCCGAGGCCGCAACCGCCGGAGACGCGGGGGCCGGCGATGAACCGCGTCTTCGTCGAGATCGAGGTGCAACGCACCCAGGCCTACCTCTCCCGCAGCCTGAGCCTCCGCGGCCGCCGCGGCGCCTCGGCCCTGCTCCTCGACCTCCACCGTCACCTCGCCGACCTCGCTCCCGGCCCCGGCGGCACCACCTGGCGCCGGGAGGACAGCGCTCCGGCCATCGACGGCAAGCTGGTACTGGTCGCCGACCCCGCCGGCGACGAGCTCGACGACGCCGGCGTCGAGGCCGAGGTCCGTCGCCTCACCGCTGCCCTGCGGCGCCGCCTCCCCGCCGTCGAGCTCCACGCCCAGTGGTACCGCGGGCGCGACCACCTGGCCGACCGACCCGACCCCGACGACCCCACCGTCGGCCACCTCGTCAGCCTCCCGCCCCGCCCCGAGTGGCCCCTGGCCCGACCCTGCGACCGCTGCGGGATCGACCCCGCCATCGTCGAGGTCCCGCGCCCCGAACCGGGCCGCGTCTGTCGCGACTGCAAGGCCCGCGAGGACGCCGGCGGCGACTCCAGTCCCCACGAAAAGGACCTGGCCGAGACGTTCCGGGAACTCGGACACGAGGTGGCGATCGTGCGGGATCTCAGCCAGCTCGCCGGTGCGGGGCCCACCGAGACCGTACGCAGGAACGGGTCCGGCGGGACGGCACGCCGATCCCTCAAGCGCAACCACCTCGCCACCGTCTTCATCGACGCCAACCAGCTCGGCGCCACCGTCCGCCGCCTCGCCGCCGAGACCCCCGAGACCGAACGGGGCGCCGCCGTCGCCGCCTTCTCCCGCGCCGTCGCCGACGCCGTCGCCACCGCCCTCGAGCACGCCGCCATCGTCGTCCACGACCAGGCCGGGACCCCGGATGTCGCCACCACCGTCCCCCACGTCAAGGGCGGCGACGACGTGCTCGTCACCGTCCCCGCTGCCCTGTGGGTCCCCTTCACCCTCACCTACCTGGACCGCTTCCACGGGCACCTCGCCGAGCAGGGCCATGCACTCACGGCGTCAGCCGCCGTGGTCGTCGCCCACCACAAGCACCCCTTCCACCACGTCGTCGACGTCGCCGACGAGCTCCTCACCCGCACCAAGGCCCGCCTCGGCGGGACCTCGGCCGGCATCGGTTGGGTCGACCTCACCGACGAACGCCCCGACACCCACGAACCCGTGTCCCTCGACTGGGTGCACGAGCACGAGA
>RFFY01000119.1 GCA_003697065.1 Actinomyces sp.
CCCCGCGACAACCCCGACCGCCTCGACGACCCCGCCTTCGCCGAGGCGGCCGAGCCCGTGTGTGCCGACGCCCGGGAGCGCATCGACGCCCTGCCCGGGCCCTTCGACGGCATCACCCCCGCCGAACGCGCCGACCAGGTCGAGGCGGGGACCCGCATCGTGGCCGATCTGGTGGCCGACCTCGAGGCCCTCGCCCCCCTCGCCCCCGCCGGCCACGACGCCGACCTGGTCGAGAGGTGGCTCGCCGACTGGCGTACCTATCTCGACGACCGGTGGCGCCACGTCGAGCGTCTCCGCGCGGCCACCCCCGACACCCCCGACCGCGATCTGCGCTTCCTCGTGTCGGGCGAGGCCGGGCCCATCGACGCCCGCATGAACGCCTTCGCCCGCCTCAACCGCATGGACTCCTGTCAGACGCCCGGCGACGTCTGACACCGGGCCCGCCTCGGGGTCAGGGGCCGCCGTCCCGGAGGCGACAGGCCAGGGCCAGGCCCCGCCGCGCCAGGCGGTGCAGCCCCGTGTCGGCACCCAGGGCGTCGAGCTCGTCGGGGACGATCCAGCGGGCCTCCCGCGACTCGTGGTTCGGGTTCGGCTCGGCCCCCGGGGGCGCGACGACGAGGAAGCGGACGTCGTGATGGAGATGGGGGTCCTCCCCTGGCGGGTGCACCTCGTGGATGTCGAGGTCGACGGCCCGGGGATGCACGCGCAGGCCGGTGATGCCCGTCTCCTCGCCGGCCTCGCACAGGGCCACCCCGGCGAGACAGGCGTCGCCGTCGGCGTGGCCGCCCGGCTGCACCCAGATGCCGAGCTTGGTGTGCAGGAGCACGAGGATGCGCTCGGCGGCGGCGTCGACCACCAGGGCCGAGCCGGTCAGATGGCCGGGTCGCTCCCGACGGTCGAGCGGGTGGGGCCGGGTGGCGAGGAGTCGGCGCATGCGCTCGCGGACGGGAGCCAGCTCCAGGTCGCTCACCGCCGCGATGGCGGCCCAGGCGTCGCCCACCCGGCTCGAGGGGGCGAGGCGGGGGTCGTCGGCGCCGAGGAGCGGGCTCGTGTCCATCGGCGCCATGATGCCCACCGGAGGTGTCCGCCACCCAGCCCGGGGGGCGGTCGGTGCCTCAGGCGGGTCGGACCCGGCGGGGGTGGCTCACGTGCTCGACACCGGGCCAGTACCAGCGCCAGGGTCGTTCCGCCGCCCGTCCGACACCGACCCGCGGGCCCACCACGGGGTCGACGGGGGGTGGCGTGCCGTCGTCGAGGAGTCGCACGGCGGGCCCCTCGGGCGGCGTGAGAAGATCCTGGCCGTCGAAGGTGGCGTCGATGGCGAGGGCGGCACACAGCTTGCCGGGTCCCGAACACAGATCCCGGTCACGGCGGGCCGCCGGCCGGTCGCGGTACATGGCGGCGAGGCCCGTCAGGGGCGTCACCGCCCGCACGAGCACCGCCGCCGCCTCGCCCGGCTCGCCGCACACGACGTTGGCGCACCAGTGGATCCCGTGGGAGCGGTAGACGTAGAGGGTGCCGGGCGGGCCGAACATGGAGCGGTTGCGCGGCGTCAGGCCCCGGTACCCGTGGCTGGCCGGGTCGTCACCGCCCCCGTAGGCCTCGACCTCGACGATGCGACCCACCCGCCCCGTGGGCCCCACCAGTACCTTGCCCAGCAGGTCGGGGGCGACCTCGGGCGCCGGGCGGGCCAGGAGGCGACGCGGTGGGGGCTCACCCGGCCAGGCCGGGCCGGCCGCCGCGGCCGGCGCCTCGTCCGACGGACCCGTCGGTGGGGTCACGGGGCGCTCCCACCCCCGAGGTGGCGGCGCAGGTCGGCGGGGACCGGGATCGGCCGGTGGTCCTCGGCGTCGACGGCCACGTAGGTGACGACGGCCTCGGCGACGTGGGTGCCGATGCGCCCGGCATCGCGTGAGGCCACCACCGACAGGTGGGCGGCCACGTCGAAGGAGGTGTTGCCCCAGCGGGGCACGTCGAGATCGATCGCCACCCGGTCCCCGAAGACGGCGGGCGCATCCCAGGTGATCTCGAAGCGCTTCAACATGACCTCCCACCCCGCCGACTCGAAATGGGGATCGTGGTCGCGCAACCAGCAGTCGACGGCGTCGTCGATCCAGGCCTGGTACCAGGAGTTGAACACCACCCCCTGCATGTCGCACTCGAGGTAGCGCACCCGCATCTCGATCCGGTGGCTCATCACCCCCTCCCCTCCTCTGGGGCTCCCGCGGTTCCCGGCGAACCCGACGACGGCGGGAGGGCAGCGGCCAGCTCGTCGAGGCGCGCCCGGAGGCGCCCGAGCTGATCCGCCACGACCGCCGGCGCCCCACCCCCGCGGGTGGTGCGCCGGTGCACCGACGCCCCCGCCTCGAGCAGGCGAGCGGCTTCGGGACCGAGTCGTTCGTCGGCGGCGACGAGATCGACGAGGTCGCCCTCCCCCGCCACCGAGCGCCGCACGAGCTCGCCCACGACGGCGTGGGCGGAGCGGAAGGGCACGCCCCGCATCACGAGCCACTCGGCGAGGTCGGTGGCGGCGGCGTAGGGCGAGGAAGCGGCACGGGCCATGACGTCGGTGCGGAACACGGCCGTGGCGAGCATGCCGTCGACGGCCAACAGGGTGAGCCGCACCGTGTCGACGGCGTCGAAGAGGGGCTCCTTGTCCTCCTGGAGGTCCTTGTTGTACGTGAGGGGCAGACCCTTGAGGGTGGCGAGCAGCCCCGTCAGGTCACCGATGAGGCGCCCCGCCTTGCCCCGGGCCAGCTCGGCCACGTCGGGGTTCTTCTTCTGGGGCATCATCGACGAGCCGGTGGCGTAGGCGTCGTCGAGCTCGACGAAGCCGAACTCGGTCGACGCCCACACGACGATCTCCTCGCCGATGCGCGACAGGTGCACGCCGAGCAGGGCGAGGGCGAAGAGGGTCTCGACCACGAAGTCGCGGTCGCTCACGGCGTCGAGGGAGTTCTCGAACACGGCGCCGAACCCCAGAAGGGAGGCCGAGAGCTCCGGATCGAGGGGCAGGGACGAGCCGGCCAGCGCCCCGGCACCCAGGGGGGACACGTCGACCCGGCGGCGGGCGTCGAGCAGACGCTCGACGTCGCGGGTGAGGGCCCAGGCGTGGGCGGCCAGGTGGTGGGCCAGGGCGACGGGCTGGGCCTGCTGGAGGTGGGTGTAGCCGGGCAGGTGGGCGTCGCCGGCCTCGACCGCCCGGCGCCACAGGGTGCGCCCGAGTGCCAGGGCGAGACCGGCGATCTCGTCGATGGCGCCCCGGGTCCACAGGCGCAGGTCGGTGGCGACCTGGTCGTTGCGGCTCCGCCCCGTGTGGAGCCGGCCGCCGACAGGGGTGAGCTCGGTCACCCGGCGTTCGACGGCGGTGTGGATGTCCTCGTCGCCGGGGGCGAAGGCGAAGGTGCCGGCGGCGAGTTCGTCGGCCACGGTGTCGAGGGCGGCGCAGATGGCGGCGCGGTCGTCCTCGCTCAGCACCCCCACCCGCGCCAGCATGGTGACGTGGGCGCGGCTGCCCTCGATGTCCTCGCGCCACAGGCGCCGGTCGAAGGGCAGGCTGTCGTTGAGGGCCTGGAGGGCCTCGGCGGGGCCGCCGGCGAAGCGCCCGTGCCAGAGCTGGCCCCGGGGTGCCTGCTCAGTCACCGCCACCGCCCCCGATCGGGCCCCGCCGGCGGGCGAGGTTGCGCAGACGCAGGGCGTTGAGCTTGATGAAGCCCTCGGCGTCGGCCTGGTCGTAGGCCCCGGCGTCGTCTTCGAAGGTGGCGATGCGCTCGTCGAAGAGGCTGTCGGGCGAACGCCGCCCGACGACCTCGACGTTGCCCTTGTAGAGCTTGATGCGCACCTCGCCGTTCACGTGGCGCTGGCTGTGGTCGATCGCCACCTGGAGCATCTCGCGCTCGGGGCTCCACCAGTAGCCGTTGTAGATGAGGGAGGCATAGCGGGGCATGAGCTCGTCCTTGAGGTGGGCGACCTCGCGGTCCAAGGTGATCGATTCGATGGCCCGATGGGCCCGCAACATGATGGTGCCACCGGGGGTCTCGTAGGCCCCCCGGCTCTTCATCCCGACGTAGCGGTTCTCGACGATGTCGATGCGACCCACCCCGTGGGCCCCGCCGATGCGGTTGAGCTCGGCCAGGACCTCCGCCGGCGACAGACGCTCGCCGTCGATGGCGACGATGTCACCGGCCTCGTAGGTCAGGTCGAGGTAGGCCGCTTCGTCGGGGGCGAACTCGGGACTCACCGTCCAACGCCACATCTCGGTGGGCGGCTCGGTCCAGGGGTCCTCGAGGGGGCCACCCTCGTAGGAGATGTGCAGCAGGTTGGCGTCCATGGAGAAGGGCGACTTGGTGCCCCGCTTCATCTCGATGGGGATCCCGTGGGCCTCGGCGTAGGCCATGAGAGACTCGCGTGAGCCCAGGTCCCACTCCCGCCAGGGGGCGATGACCCGGATGTCGGGGGCGAGGGCGTAGGCCCCGAGCTCGAAGCGCACCTGGTCGTTGCCCTTGCCGGTGGCGCCGTGGGCGATGGCGTCGGCGCCGGTGGCGGCCGCGATCTCGACGAGACGCTTGGCGATGAGGGGTCGGGCGATCGAGGTGCCCAACAGGTACTCGCCCTCGTAGATCGTGTTGGCCCGGAACATGGGGAAGACGTAGTCGCGGACGAACTCCTCGCGGAGGTCCTCGATGAAGATCGACTCGGGCGGCACCCCCATGGCGAGGGCCTTCTGGCGGGCGGGCTCGAGCTCCTCGCCCTGCCCCAGGTCGGCGGTGAAGGTGACGACCTCGCACCCGTAGGTCTCCTGCAACCAGCGCAGGATGATCGAGGTGTCGAGGCCGCCGGAGTAGGCGAGTACGACCTTGCGGACACCGGCGTGGGTGGTCATCGGGAGGCTCCTCGGTTCGCTTCGGGTGGGTCGATGCCGCTGAGTTCGGCGAGTCGGCCGGC
>RFFY01000739.1 GCA_003697065.1 Actinomyces sp.
CACTTCGCCGAGAACGACGACTTCTTCCCGCCCGACGCCGTGCGGGCCCTCGAGGAGAAGCTGAAGGGGATGGGCAAGGACGTGACCTTCCACGTGTACCCGGGCACCGGCCACGCCTTCGCCAACGAGGAGAACCCCCTGGGCACCTACGACCCCGACGCCGCCGCCACGGCCTGGGAGCGCACGATCGCCCTGCTGCGGACCCTGGCCTGACGGCCCCGGCGCCTCCACCGACCCGAGCCGCGACCCGCACCGACCATGGCCGACCCGACTCCCGTCGTCTTCATCCACGGCTTCGCCGGCGACACCGAGCGCACCTGGCGCGAGCCGGGCTGGTTCGACCTGGTCGGTGAGGCGGGCCGGCGACCCGTGGGCATCGACCTGCTGGGTCACGGCACCGCACCCCGCCCCACCGATCCCGCCGCCTACGACGATCTGGCGGGACCGGTGCTCGAGGCCCTGCCCGACGGCCCGGTGGACGTGATCGCCTATTCGCTGGGGGCGCGCACGGCCCTGGAGATCGCCATCGCCCACCCCGACCGCTTCCGCCGCCTGGTCCTGGGCGGGGTGGGCCGCAACGTCGTGGCAGCCGGCGGCGACCCGGAGGCCGGCGGCGACCCCTCCCACGGCGACCCGGGGGCCGGCGCCGATCCAGCCGGCAGCGAGCTGGCCGACCACGAGATCCACCGCTTCGAGGGCCTGATCGCGGCGGCGGGCGAGAACGCCGAGGCCCTGCGGGCCTGCCTCGCCCGCCGGCGCCGACGCTTCACCCCTGCCGAGCTGGCGCGGGTGACCGCGCCGACCCTGGTCGTGGTCGGCGACCGCGACTTCGCCGGCCCGCCCGACCCCCTCGTCGAGGCCCTCGGCGAGGCGCGGGCGGTCGTGTTGCGTGGCGTGGACCATTTCGCTCTTCCCAAGTCGTTCGACTTCATCGACGCCGCCCTCGAGTTCGTGGGGGCGGTCCCGGACTGGGGTTGATCCGCCCGGCCGCCGTCGGCGGGCGCGTCCTGCGCCGGCGCCCCTGACCCCGGCCCGGGGCCCAGCCCCGGTCCCGGACCCGGGCTCGCAGCTCGTGGCTCACGGCGGATCGCCCCCGCCACCGCGCCCCCGCTCGCCCCGGCCGCCATCGCCTC
>RFFY01000740.1 GCA_003697065.1 Actinomyces sp.
GAAGTCGGCCGCCCGCATCGCCCGGCGGAAGCGGTCGCTACCCGCCAGGGAGTGGACCGGGTTGGCACTCTCGATGAACAGGGCCCGGGTTCGGTCGGGGTGGTCGGTGAGGACGGTGTCGGCGATCTCGTTGCACGCGATGAGGCCCGAGATGAGGGGACTGCCGGTGACCGGCGTCGGCGGTTCCGCCCCGCTCGCCGAGTAGTCGAAGACGGGGGCGAGGGTCGTGTGGGGCGAGGCGCATCCCGGTCGCGCGAAGTGACCGGTCAGCAGCCAGCACAGGCGCTGGAGGTAGCTCACGAGGGTTGAATGCGGTGCCATCTCGACCCCGAGGTCCTCGTAGAACGAGGCGCTCTCGGCGCCGGCGAGGAGGCGGGCGAAGTCCTCGATGGCGGCGCGGTCGACCCCGCAACGGCGGGCGAACTCGTCGACGGGGACGTCGGCGAAGGCGGCCACGACCTCGTCGAAGCCCGAGGCACGCTCCTGGCAGAAGGACCGGTCGACGAGGCCGTCGGTGACGAGCACGGCGATGACGGCGGCGAGGAGATAGGCGTCGGTGCCGGGGCGGGGGCGCAGCCACAGGTCCGCCATGGCGGCGGTCTCCGAGCGCCGTGGGTCGATGACGACGAGGGTGCGCTGCGGGTCGGCGGCCATCTCCTTGAGGATCCGTCGGGCCTGGTCGAAGCCGTGGGACTGCCAGGGGTTCTTGCCGAGGAACACCGCGACCCGGGTGTCGGCGAACTCGCCGTGGGTGTGGGTACCGAAGAGGCGGCCCTCGACCCAGGCCTCGCCGGTCTTCTCCTGGGCGAGGGCGTTGGAGCGCCGGGTGATGCCCAGGGTCCGGCGCAGGGCGGTGGCGTAGGCCCCGCAGAGATGGTTCCCCTGGCCTCCGCCCCCGTAGTAGAGGATGGTGTCGCCGCCGTGCTCATCGGCGACCCGGCGCAGGCCGGCGGCCACCTCGGCGATGGCGGTGTCCCAGTCGATCTCCTCGTAGGTGCCGTCGGGGCGGCGACGCAGGGGCCGGGTGAGGCGGCTC
>RFFY01000741.1 GCA_003697065.1 Actinomyces sp.
GCCCCTGGCGATCGCCGTGCGCGAGGGCAGCGACGAGGGTCGCCCCATCGTCGCTGTCGATCCCGACCACGAGGCGGCCCGGGCCTTCGCCGACATCGCGGCCTGGATCGACGAGCACGCCCCGAGTCGTCGCACCCATCCCGAACTCAAGATCCTCTGACACACGCCCGTCGGCGACCGACGGCCCCGGGGTCGGGTGCCCCGCGCCCGAGGCGACGCCGCCGGCGCTCGCCGGGGCGGAGGGCGGCGGGGCCCGCGCTAGCGTGCAGGCGAGCCGACGAGCGAGGAGACCGAGCGTTGGACATCCGCATCGGAGTCACCGACAACCCGCGTGAGCTGCACGTCGAGTTGCCCGACGACGTCGACCGTGCCGCCGTGCGTGACGCGGCCGATGCCGCCCTGCGCGGCGACGCCCCGAGCTTCTGGGTGACCGACGCCAAGGGCCGCGAGTTCGGCGTGGCCGCCGGTCGCATCGCCTACATCGAACTCGAGCCCGAGGGCGCGGCGAAGACGATCGGTTTCAGCTGACGCACGCCGCGTCGACACCCCGACGGACCACGGTGCCGTGAGCGGCGCGGGCGATCTCCTCGACCGCCGCCTCCTCGTCGTCACCGGCAAGGGTGGCGTCGGCAAGACGACGGTGGCGGCGGCCCTGGCCACGGCGGCGGCCGCCGGTGGGCGCCGCACCCTCGTGTGCGAGCTCGACGGCACCGGGGACCTGGCGGCCGCCTTCGGATCCGGCCCGGTGGGCTACCGCGGCGCCGAGCTGGCGCCCGGGGTACGCGTCATGGAGATGGACACCGAGGCCTCCCTGCGCGAGTACCTGCGGGTCCAGGCCCGACTCCCCGTGGTCGGCCGTCTCGCTCCCCTGGCCCGGATCTTCGACTTCGTCGCCACCGCCGCGCCCGGAGTGCGCGAGGTCCTCACCATCGGCAAGCCGGCCTGGGAGGCCCACGAACGCCACTACGACCTGGTGGTGGTGGACGCCACCGCCACCGGCCACGTGATCGGCCAGCTCGACGCCCCCGCCGCCATCGCCGACCTGGTCCGGACCGGGCGCCTGCGTCAGCAGCTCGACTGGATGATCGAGCTGCTGACCGACCCGAGGCGCACCGCGGCGGTGGTCGTGGCCACGCCGGAGGAGACGCCGGTGCTCGAGACGGTCGAGCTCCTCGCCTCCCTGAGGGGGCGGGTGGGGGTGGCCGTGGGCGCCCTCGTCGCCACCCGCGTGCTCCCCGTGCCCTTCACCCGCGCCCAGGAGGCCGTCCACGCCGCCCTCGCCGACCATCTCGGGAAGGTGGCGGCCCTGACCGTCGACGGGGTGGCCGTGGGTCCCGGGGTGGAGGGGTGCTGGCGGGTGGCGGGCCACCTCGCCGCCCGGCGCCGGACCCAACGCTCCCACCTCGTCGAGCTCGCCGACGCCGCCGGTGGTGCGGGCGTGCCCCTCCTGTTCGTCGGTTACGAGCCCGACCCCGACCGGGTGCTCGACGCGACCGTCGAGGCCCTGACGGCGGAGGCGGGCTGGTGAGGACGCGGGTGGTGCTCGTGCTCGGTGCGGGTGGGGTCGGCAAGACGACGGTCGCCGCCGGTCTGGCCGTCGCCGAGGCTCGCCGGGGACACCGGGTGCTGGTCATCACCGTCGACCCGGCCCGTCGCCTCGCCGACGCCCTGGGTCTCGACGGGGTGGGGAGCGACCCCGTGCGGGTACCGGGCCCGGGTCCGGGGGAGCTGTGGGCGGCCATGGTCGACACGGGGGCGGGCTGGGACGCTCTCGTGCGCCGTCACGCCCCCGATCCCGCCACCCGCGACGCCATCTTGACCAACCAGGTGTACCGCAGCGTGACGGGTCGCTTCGTGCAGAGTCACGAGTACGTCGCCGTGGAGGCCCTCCACGATCATCAGCGCGGCGGGCGGTTCGACGTCATCGTGGTCGACACCCCGCCCTCGGCCCAGGCCCTCGACCTGCTCGACGCCCCCCGCCACATGATCGACTTCTTCACCGGGCGACTCCTGCGCTGGCTGACGGCGCCCCTGGTGTCGGGGGTGGGCCAACGGGCGTCGCGGCCCTTCCTGTGGGTCGCCGACCGGGTGCTGGGGCGGTCCTTCGTCACCGACATCGGCGAGTTCTTCGTGCTGATGCGACGCCTGGA
>RFFY01000742.1 GCA_003697065.1 Actinomyces sp.
CGGCGAACGCCCAGGCCAGGCCCTCGCCGGGAAGCTCCCCGGCCAGGCGCAGGGACCATCCCGTGTCGGGCTCGTCGGCGTCCCACAGCCACCAGCGGGCCCGGGCCACGGCAGCGCCCAGTTCCGCCGGATCGGGAGGCCACGCGGTGTCGGTGACGGCGGCTGCCACCCACCAGGCCTCGAAGCGCCCCCACGCCGCGCCCCGCCGCCGTCCGTGGGCCCCGCCCGACGCCGCCGCCCAGGCCAGGTGGGCGAGGGCCGTCGCGGGATCGGCCTCGACGAGTCGGACCCGCCGGGGTCCGAGCGCCCCGACGGCGTCGACGACGCCGCCGGCGACCACGACGGCCTCGGCCCGCCCGTTGGAGTCCGTGACCCAGTGGCGCACGGCGCCGACGAGGGCCTCGACGGTGTCGGGGTCGTCGACGCGCTCGCCCCGACGGGTCGTCACGGGGGTGGCGGACCCGGCGGGACGGTCCGGGCGCGGGGCGTCGACGCCGTGGGTGTCGTAGGTGGCGACGGGCCAGGCCGGTTCCCACGCGGCCTGCTCCGCCGGGATGTCGAAGACGTCGACGACGAGGTCGGCGACCGGGCCCGGGTCGGCGGGATCGTCGCCGCGTAGGGCCCGCTCGTGGACGACGAGGGTCGCGGCGGGGCCGGGGCGCAGGTGGGGGACCAGCTCCCCCAGGGTGTGGCGGTCGGCGATCACCTCGGTGAGGGGGCCAGGGCCGAAGCGGTCGTCGCCGTCGAGGGCGCGGACGGCCGCCGGGGCCGGCGCCTCGAGTGCCAGGCGGTGGTGGGCGTGGGTGGCGGCGGGCCAGAGCTGGCGGCCGCGTTCGTGGGCGGCCCGGGCGGCGGCGGCCAGGGCCTCGAGTTCGGGCCAGGCACCGGCGTCGGCGAGGCGGTCGACCCAGCGGAGCAGTTCGTCGAGGTCCCCGGCGTCGACGGCGGCCCGCCACCCGGGTGGCGCGGGGTCCCGCTCGTGGGAGGTCACACCAGGGGCCATGGCCAGCGGCGTCCCGTCGTGTCGACGGGGAACCGTCCCCGGGTCACCAGGGCCCGGGCGCGGGTGCGGACGGCGTCGCGTTCGATGGGGTCGAGCAGCTCGCCGAGCTCCTCGGGCAGGCCGGTGTCCAGCAGGCGGCACAGGTCGTCGGTCACGTCCCCGGGGAGGGGTTGGTCGGCGAAGTCCCAGATGACGGTGCGGAGCTTGAACTCGGCGTGGAAGGTGAGACCGTGGTCGATGGCCCAGATGCGACCGGTGTCGTCGACGAGGCAGTGCCCGGACTTGCGGTCGGTGTTGTTGACGACGACGTCGAAGGCGCAGATGCGCTCGAAGGCGCGCCGGTGGGCGGGTTCGTCGCGCAGGGTGAAGTAGTGGTGGCGGAAGTCGGCGTCGACGAACCACTGGAGCGAGCCCGGGCCCAGGGGCAGGTCGTCGCGCACGACGGTCGGGGGGACGAGGTCCCAGCCGAGGGCCCGGTCGAGGACGTGGGCGGCCCTCTCCCGGCGGTGCAGCCCCGGCGGGAAGTCCCACAGGGGCCGCTCGCCGCGCACGGGCTTGTAGATCGCCCGGTGCTCCCCGTCGAGGGTGACGACGAAGGTGGCGTTGGAGCTGTCGGCCACCCGGCCGACGAGTTCGACGTCGGCTCCCTCGAGCAGGGCGAGGGCGGCGGTCAGTTCTGGCACGGGCACCAGCCGTCGGCGGCCGGGTCCAGGGGCCGGGCGCACCAGGGGCAGGGGGCGCGTCCGGCGGCGACGAGGTGGCGGGACCGTTGGATCAGCCCGACGACCTGCTCGCGTGTGAGCGCCGCCCTCAGAGACGCCGGGGTGGCGTCCTCGTCGGCCTCGTCGGTGACGAGCTCCTCGGCCACGAGCAGAACCCGGTCGACCTCGGCCACGTAGGCGACACCGAGGGCCCCGACCGCCCAGGCGGCGATGACCGGATCGCGCAGGGTGAGATCGTCGGGAGGATCGCCCACGGGTCGCTCGGGCAGATCGTCGAGGACCTGGTCGAGGTACTCGGCCAGGGCGGCCACCTGCTGTTTTTCGAGCTTGAGGGTGACGAGACGGTCGTCCTCGCGGCACTGGAGGTAGAAGACCCGCCGGCCCTTGGGGCCCACCGTGCCGACGGTGCACAGATCCGGGTTCTCGAACAGGAACGACTCAGGCATCGATGCGGTGCCGGACCGGGGGCGGAGGGCGGTGGGGGCTCGATCTCACGACGGGACCAGACTACGGAGATCGTCGCCGGTGGAGTTGACGGCCAGCACCGTGGGGCCCTCGGGTCCGTAGACGACGGCCGAGATCGAGCACGGGCCGATGACGATCCGCTGGAACAGGTCGAGTGGGGTCCCCAGGGCCGAGGCCATGACGGCCTTGATGACATCGGCGTGGGACACGGCGACGATGGCCTCACCGGGATGACGGGCGACGAGGTCGGTGACGGCGGCCAGGCCCCGGGCCTGCATCTCGGCGAAGGACTCCCCGCCGGGGAAGCGGAAGCTGCTGGGGTGACGTTGCACCGTCCGCCACTCGCGCCGACGACGCAGGTTCGCCAGGCGACGCCCCGTCCACTCGCCGAAGTCGCACTCGATCAGGCCCCGGTGGCGGCGGACCCGTAGGCCGCACGCCCGGGCGATGGGGGCCGCCGTCTCGCGGGTGCGCTCCATGGGGGAGGCGTACACGGCCCGCACCGTGCCGAGGGCGGCGATCCGGCGGGCGGCGTCCTCGGCCTGACGGCGGCCCTCCTCGGCGAGGTGCAGACCCGGTGCGCGTCCGGGCAGGACGGCCCCGGTGGTGGGGGTCCGCCCGTGACGCACCCACAACACGAGGGTGGGGCGGGGGCCGGCGGAACGGGAGGATCGGGTGGGCGCCATGGGTCGCACAACCTACCCTGCGGGCGTGGACAGGCGGGACGCCCTCGACCGGTTGGCCGACGAGATCGCCGCCTGCCGCGCCTGCCCCCGCCTGGTGGCCTGGCGCGAGCAGGTGGCCGCCGACAAGCGCGCTGCCTACCGCCACGAGGACTACTGGGGTCGGGGCGTGCCCGGCTTCGGCGACCCCGACGCCCGTCTCCTCGTACTCGGTCTGGCCCCCGGTGCCCATGGCGCCAACCGCACGGGGCGGCCCTTCACCGGCGACCGCTCCGGGGAATGGCTGTACCGGGCCCTGTGGCGGGCCGGCTTCGCCAACCAGGCCACCTCGGTGTCGCGTGACGACGGGCTCGAACTCACCGACGCCTGGGTCACGTCACCGGTGAAGTGCGTGCCGCCGGCCAACCGTCCCACCGCCGCCGAGCGGGCGGCGTGCCGACCCTTCCTCGACCGGGAGCTCACCCTCCTCGAGCGCATCCGGGTGGTCGTGGCCCTCGGCGGCTTCGCCTGGGCGGCCGCCTGCGACCAGTTCGGGTTGCGGCCCCGTCCGCGTTTCGCCCACGGCGCTGAAGCGCGCGTCGAGGGGGATCCGGTCCTGCTCGGCTGCTACCACGTGAGCCAGCAGAACACCTTCACCGGACGCCTGACCGAGGCGATGCTCGATGCCGTGTTCGCCCGGGCCCGCGAGCTCGTCGAGACGGGCTGAGAGTGGGCCCGCTCCGGCCCCGGGGCTCGGTGGCCCCGTGACGGCGGAGGATGAGCGGATCGGCACAGGACGGTGGGTCGCCGTGCTCCCCGGCCGGTGGGTCGATCGGATCGAATCGGTCGGGGTTGGGCCGATCGACCCTTGTGGTCGGGGCGGTGCCTGACCGACTCTCGGGACATGAGCGGTGGACCCTCGAACCCGGCGACGGCCCGACAGCTCCCGTCGGGCTCGGGCCCCGACCCCGACGGGATGCGGGCCCTGCTGGCCGAGATCGGGCTGCGGCCGAGCGCCACCGCCGTGGCCCCGTTCCGTCACGCCACGCCCGCCCCCGTCGCCGGCGCCACCGTCTTCGACCTCGACGTGTACCGCTCCACCCGCTGCCGGCGCCTGGCCGCCGTGTTCGGCATGGCCGGCCCCGTCGCCGAGGCCGGCTAGAGCGACCCCGCCCGCCGGCGCCGGGCCCTGGCGCGGGCCGGACGACCGGGCCCGGGGACGGCTCAGATGCGCCGGGCCACGACGTGGGCCTCGTGGCGGCCGTTCGGACGCCAGGCCTCGCTGTGGTGCTCGACCACGAGGACACGTTCGTCGGCGGGACCCGCCACCAGATCCACCAGCTCGCCGGGATCGACCGTGAACGCCCGCCCCGGCCGTCGGTGGCGTTCGAGGTTGATGCGGGTGGCGACGACGGCGACCAGCGCACCCCCGGGCGCGAGCAGGCGGCGCAGGTCGGCGAAGAGATCGCGCTGGAGGTAGTGGGCGACGACGATGACGTCCCAGGGGCCGGCGGGGGGCGACTCCCGGGTGAGGTCGCGGACGACTCCGGTGACGGGGAGGTGGTGGAGGTGGGCGGCCGCCGTCACCAGGTCGACGGCGACGGGTGACACGTCGACCAGGGTGACGTCCCACCCGTCGCGGGCGAACGCCACCGCGTCGCCGGACGCGCCGCCGGCCACGTCGAGGAGGCGCCCGGGCGGGGAGGCGGCACCCCGCACGAGCCGGCGGAGCTCGGGGTGTCCGGCGCCCGGTCCCCTCTCGGACCAGCGCCGGTCCCACCGGGTGCGGTCGTCCTCGGCCGGCGGTCCGCGGCGTCGGTCGCCGTCGGGTGGGTGCGGGTCACCCATCGGGTGTGGTGGCGAGGGCCCCGACCCGGCCCAGGGCCGCCCTGACCTCGGCGACGAGGCTCGCCGTCACGGGCCGGTCACACGAGAGCCGGACCCGCTCCCACCAGGCGGCGGCGGTGGCCCGGTCGAGCCCGTAGCGGTCCACGACGGTGTCGACGGACGTCGGATCGTCGCAGAAGCGCCGGGCCGCCACGTCGACGGCGTCGAGCACCGCGGCGATCTCGTCGCCACGTTCGATGAGCACGCGGTCGGCGACGGTCACCACCAAAGCGGGCCAGGGCGTGGGCTGCTCGCCGACGAGACGGAACTCGCCCGAGCGGACCAGGGGTGCGGTCATGTAGCGGTCCCACAGGAACAGGGCGGCCGCTCCCGACGCCAGGGCGGCGCGCGCACCGGCGAGATCGCCGACCACCACGAAGTCGGTGTCGTCGAGGACCCGCCCGTGGCGATGGGCGAGGACGTGGGCCATCAGGTGCGAGCCGCTCCCGTGGCGGCTGACGGCGAAGCGTCCGTCCCACAGCTCGTCGAGCTCGCCGACGCGGCCGCCGGCGGTGTGCACCCCCCAGTACAGGGGCGTAGTCTGGTAGAGACGGACCGGGGTGGCGGCGAGGCCGGCGTCGACGGCGGCCACCGCCCCCTCGGTCAACAAGACGGCGAGGTCGAGCTCGCCGGCGGCGAGCGCCGCCGTCATCTGACCCGTGCCGCCCGACTGTTCGACCGGTTCGAGGGGCGGGATGGACGACCCGCCCCCGGCGGCCACGGCATGCCAGGGGAGGGTGAAGTGCTCGGGCACGAGGCCCACCCGCAGGGGAGGGGAAGTGTCGGCGGTGGAGCGGGACACGTCGGGAGCCTCGCCTCGGCGGTGGGGTGCGGGTCAGGCCTCGGGGGCCAGCTCGACGGCGACCCCGAAGGCGTCGCCGGTCTCGGTGGCGAGCTCGTCGATGCGACCGGCCGCCCGCACGTCGTCGGCGACGGTGGCGAGCACGGCGAGGCGCTCGGCGGTGTCGGTGACCGTGGCCCGTCGCACCTCGGTGCGCAGGGGCCGCTTGGCCTCCGACTTGGCCCGTCGGACCGCGCCGAGGACCTCGGCGGCGACGGAGGCGGCGGCATCGGTGGCGTCGGCACCGGCGGCGGCGCGGGCCTCGCCGGGTTCGGGCCAGGGCGCCCGGTGGATCGATCCCTGCTGCCACCAGCTCCACACCTCCTCGGTGACGAAGGGCAGGAAGGGTGCGAAGAGACGCTGGAGGGTCGACAGGGCCAGGCGCAGGGCGTGGCGGGCCGACTCGGCCCGTTCCTCGCCGTACTCGCCGTAGGCGCGGGCCTTGACGAGTTCGACGTGGTCGTCGGTGAACGACCAGAAGAAGGACTCGGTGCGTTCGAGGGCCCGGGCGTAGTCGAAGGCGTCGAAGGCGGCCGTCGCCTCCTCGACCAGGCGGCCCAGGCCGACGAGCAGGGCCCGGTCGAGGGGTTCGACGATGCGGCTCGGTTCGATCGAGGCCGGGTCGTCGTCGCCGAAGCCGAGCACGAAGCGGCTGGCGTTGAGGATCTTGATGGCCAGGCGGCGCCCGACCTTCATCTGGCCCTCGTCGAAGGCGGTGTCGGTTCCGGGCCGGCCGTTGGCGGCCCAGTAGCGCACGGCGTCGGAGCCGTAGCGGTCGAGCAGATCGGTGGGCACCACCACGTTGCCCTTGGACTTCGACATCTTCTTGCGGTCGGGATCGAGGATCCAGCCCGAGATGGCGGCGTGGTACCAGGGCACGGTGTCGGCGTCGAAGTGGGCCCGCACCACCGTCGAGAACAGCCAGGTCCGGATGATGTCGTGGGCCTGGGGCCGCAGATCCATGGGGAAGGTGCGGGCGTGGAGGTCCTCGTCGGTGCGCCAGCCGGTGGCGATCTGGGGTGTGAGCGACGAGGTGGCCCAGGTGTCCATCACGTCGGGGTCGCCGATGAAGCCGCCGGGCTGACCGCGCTGGGACTCGGTGTAGCCGTCGGGCACGTCGGAGGAAGGGTCGATGGGCAGGCGTTCGGGGGCGGGGACGAGGGGATCGTCCCAGACGGGTTCGCCCTCGTCGTCGAGGCGGTACCACAAGGGGATGGGGACCCCGAAGAAGCGCTGGCGACTGATGAGCCAGTCACCGTTGAGGCCCTCGACCCAGCTCTCGTAACGGGCCCGCATGTAGGCGGGAATCCAGTCGATCTGGCGGCCCCGCTCGAGCAGGGCCTTCCTCAGCTCGGGATCGCGGCCCCCATTGCGGATGTACCACTGGCGGCTCGACACGATCTCGAGGGGGCGGTCGCCCTTCTCGAAGAACTTGACCGGGTGGGTGATGGGGCGCGGCTCGCCCACCATCTCGCCCGCCTCGGCCAGCATGTTCACGATCTCGGTGCGGGCCGAGGCAACCGTGCGGCCGGCGAGGCGGGCGTAGGCGGCCCGCCCCTCGTCGCTGGTGATGCCGGGGGGCGGCTCGACGGAGAAGCGCCCGTCGCGTCCGACGACGGTGCGCACGGGCAACTGGAGCTCGCGCCACCAGGTGACGTCGGTGGTGTCGCCGAAGGTGCAGATCATGGCTATGCCGGTGCCCTTGTCGGGGTCGGCGAGTTCGTGGGCGACGACCGGGACCTCGACGCCGAAGAGGGGGGTGGTGACGGTCGTGCCGAACAGGGGAGCGAAGCGTTCGTCGTCGGGATGGGCGACGAGGGCGACACAGGCGGGGAGGAGTTCGGGTCGGGTGGTGTCGATGAGGATCTCGCCGCCGTCGGGACGGTGGAAGCGCAGGGTGTGGTAGGCGCCGGGCAGTTCCCGGTCCTCGAGCTCGGCCTGGGCGACGGCGGTCTGGAAGGTGACGTCCCACAGGGAGGGCGCCTCGACCTGGTAGGCCTCGCCGCGCTGGAGGTTCTCGCAGAAGGCGAGCTGGGAGACGCGGCGGCAGTGGTCGTCGATGGTGGCGTAGGTACGTGTCCAGTCGACCGACAGGCCGAGCTTGCGGAAGAGCCCCTCGAAGGCCTTTTCGTCCTCGGCGGTCAGGCGGTGACACAGCTCGATGAAGTTGGGGCGGCTGATGGCGATGACCTCGCGCTTGGCGATGGCCTTGGGGTTGCCGGCGTCGGCCGGCGGGGTGAAGTCGGGGTCGTAGGGCAGGGAGGGGTCGCAGCGGACCCCGTAGTAGTTCTGGACCCGGCGTTCGGTGGGCAGGCCGTTGTCGTCCCAGCCCATGGGGTAGAAGACCTCGCGGCCCCGCATGCGCTGGTAGCGGGCGACGGTGTCGGTGTGGGTGTAGGAGAAGACGTGACCGACGTGGAGCGAGCCGCTCACCGTCGGGGGCGGGGTGTCGATGGCGAAGATCTCGTCGCGCGGGCGGGTGCGGTCGAAGCGGTAGACGCCGTCGCGCTCCCACACCTCGTCCCAGCGTTCCTCGAGTCCGTCGAGGGTGGGCTTGTCGGGCACGCGTGAGCTGCTCATACGGGCGCCCACGCTAGCCAAGAGGCGGGGCGGCGGGACCGGTCGGGGCCGGCGACTTGGGGGCCGGGGTCGTGTCCGGGGGAGACTCCGGACGTGGGTGCCGACGTGTGGGAGCTGGTGGTCGTGGGTCTGGCCGCCGCCGCCACCTCGGCCCTGAGCGGGGTGGCGGGGGCGGGCGGGGGCGTCGTGTTGTTGCTGGTCCTCACCCTCGTCGTGGATCCCGCCGTCGCCATCCCGGTCCACGGCCTGGTGCAGATCATGGCCAACGGCACGCGGGCCGTCAGTCTGGGGCGCCGGGTCCGGACCGACCTGATCGGGTGGTACGTGCTCGCCCTGGTGCCCTTCGCCGTGGTGGGTCTGGCCCTGGCGGACCGTCTCCCCCGTGACCCGGGCCGCCTGCTCATCGGGGTGTTCGCCCTCGTCGCCGTCTGGTGGCCGGCGGCGACCTCGTGGCTTGGTCGTGCCGGGGGCGGGCGCCGCTTCGTGGCCGTGGGGGCGGTGGCCGGGGTGCTCAACCCCACGATCGGTGCGCCCGGGCCCCTGCTGGCTCCGGCGTTCCGGGCCGCCACCGACGACCACCGCCAGTTCGTGGCGACCTTCGCGTCGGCCCAGATCCTGGGCCATCTGTCCAAGGTGGTGGGCTTCAGCGTCCTGGGTGTCGCCTGGGCCCGCGAGGTGGGCCTGGTGGCGGTCGCCGTCGTCGGGGTGGTGGCGGGAACCCTGGTGGGCACCCGCTGGCTCCTGCCGCGCCTCGCCCCGGAGCCGGCGACCCGCCTCTTCCGGGTGGTGGTGACGGCGACGGCGGCCCGCCTCGTGGTCGGTGCCGTGGTGTGACCGCCCCCGGGTGAGGACCCGCCGGGAGGTCGGGTCAGGACGCGGGCGGGACGGGATCGAGGCGCTCGTCGACGACGATGCGGTCGCCGCCGTCGGCCCGGGCGCGAGCCAGGGCTTCGCCGGCGCGGCGCATCATGGCGTCGATGCCCTCGCCGTGGCGGGAGCCGGCGATGCCGACCGAGAGGGTGAAGCCGGGGGCGGCCCGTTGGGCCTGCACCAGCACCACCTCCTCGCGCAGGCGCGTGAGGGCGCGCTCGGCGGCATCGGTGCGGGTGCCGACGAGGACGAACACGAACTCGTCGTCGCCGATGCGGCCCACGACGTCGCCGGGGCGGAGGTGGCGTCGGGCGACCTCGGCGACGGCACGCAGGACGGTGTCGCCGGCGTCGCGGCCGAGCAGGTCGTTGATCCGGCCCAGCCCGTCGATGTCGGCGACGGCGACCGAGAAGGGGACCCGGTCCCTCAGGAGGGTGACGATGGCCTGCTGGGTGGCGGCCCGGTCCCGCAGGCCGGTGAGGGCGTCGGTGGCGTCGGGGGCGACGACGTCGACCATCACGCGCAGGACCGCCAGGCGGGCGGCGATGACGGCGGCGGTGTCCTCGAGGAAGGCGAGGTCGCCCGGCTGGGGCCGTTCGCCCTCGGGTCCGAAGGCGTAGAGCACACCGAGGATCTGACCCCGGGCGGTGAGGGGCACGGCCACCGCCGAACAGGGTCCCGGGGCTCGCCGCCGCAGGTGGGTGCACACGTCGACCCGGCTCGTGGTCTCGTACACCAGGGTGCTGGCGGTGCGGGCGGCCAGGGATTCCCAGGGTGAGCACACCTCGGGGTCGCCGCCCACGTCGGGTCCGGCGCTGACGGCGAGGACGAGGACGGGGTCGGTCCGGTCGACGAGGTGGAGCTCCAGGGGTCGGTCCGGCAGGTGACGGGCGAACGCCTCGCGGGCCACCTCGACGGCGCTCGCCTCGTCGGCGGCGAGGTCGAGGGCGCGGTCGAGTTCGCGCAGGGCGAGCCGGTCGGCCTCCTCGTCGCGCAGGGCCCGGCGGGCGGCGGCGAGGCGTCGGGACAGGCCGCGCTCGCGCTCGCGCATCTGGGCGGCGACCCGGCGGGCGGTGTGATGGGCGATGGTGGCGGCGACCACGGTGGCGACAGCGACGGCGACGGCGACGTCGCCCGGGGCGGCCAGCCCGGCGGCGCGGGCGGCGAGCGCGCCGGCGAGGCCTGCCAGGGGCACGGCCACGAGGGCGAGGACGGTCCCACGACGGGTACCCGCCGTGGGGATCTCGGTCTCTGCGCTCACGGGCGTCCCATCGGCGCCGGGGGCGTGGTCTTGACCCGTCCCGCCGCGGGGGCGGCAGCCGAGTTGGCGAGGGGGCCTGCGGCCGGGAATCGTGGCTCCGTGGCCCCCGACCGCCCCTCGCCCCGTCGCCGCGTGCCCCGCGGCTTTTGGGTCGTGTGGTCCACGGTTGCCGTCGACCAGATCGGCTTCGGCATCATCATCCCCGTGCTGCCCCTCTACGCCGAGGGGTTCGGGGCGTCGCCGGCGGTGATCGGCCTGCTGGCGGCCTCCTTCTCGCTCACCCAGTTGGTGTCGGCCCGGGTGGGGGGCCGCCTGTCGGACCGCTTCGGTCGTCGCCCGGTGCTGCTCGCCTCCCTGTTGGGGACCTGTGTCGGCGCCGCCATCACGGCGGCGGCGGGTGCCGTGTGGGTGCTGTTCGTCGGGCGTCTCGTCGACGGCCTGTCGGGCGTCAGCCAGTCGTCGGGTCAGGCGGCGGTCACCGACATGGCCGACCCCGGGGACCGTCCCCGCCTCCTGGGCCTGATGGGCACGGCGTTCGGAGTGGGCTTCGTCGTCGGTCCGGTGGTGGGGTCGTTGGCGGCGTTGGGCGGGGCGCGTCTGCCCTTCGTGGCGGCCTCGGTGATCGCGGGGGTGAACGCCGTGGTGGCCTGGTTCCGCCTGCCCGAGACCCGCCCCGAGGGGGAGCGGGTGAGCCGCCACGAGCAGGGCGAGCCCCTGGCGTCGGGTGTCCGGCGCCTGGCCCTGGTCGGGTTCGTGGGTTCGGTGGCCTTCGCCGGGTTCACCGCCACGGTGGCGCTCTTGTTGAATCGCCGCCTGGGGCTCGACGAGGCGGGGGCGTCCGCTGTGTTCATCGTCATCGGCGTGGTGCTCATCGCCACCCAGGCGGGTCTGGTCGGACGCGTCAACGGCGTGCTGGGGGAAGCGGGCGCCATCCGTTTCGGCCTCGTGCTGGTGGGAGCGGGTCTGGTCCTGTTGGTTCCCGACGGGGGCTGGTGGACGGTGGCGCCGGGCCTGGCGGCGCTGGCGGTGGGACAGGCGACCCTGACCCCGAGCCTGTCGTCGGCGATCGCCGGGTTGGCCGGTCGTCGTCGGGGCGAGGCGCTGGGTGTCAACCAGGCGGCGGTCGGCCTCGGCCGGGTGGTGGGGCCGGCGGGAGCGGGGGTGCTGTTCGGACGGGCGGTGGGGCTGCCCTACGCGGTGGGCGCCGTCCTGGCGGTGGTGGCGCTCGTGCTGGTGCCCCGGATGCCGACGACCGGAGCGCGCCCGGCGTCGGAGGTCGGTCACCAGCGGTGAGCGTCGTCGCGGTCACATTGGCGCCCGGGGTGCCGATGGGTAGGGTGAGGGCAGGAGTTACCGTCCGGTAACAAGATCATGCCGATGGGGCCGGGGACGGGCCCTACCGGTGGGCCGCCGGTGCCGGTGGCCCCGACCCGAACGGAGACCGAGATGGCCGAATTCTCCCTCCAGCTCAGCGAGGACCAGCTCCAGATCCAGAAGTGGGTCCACGAGTTCGCCGAGACCGTGATCCGCCCCGTCGCCCACGAGTGGGACGAGCGCGAGGAGACCCCCTGGCCCGTCATCACCGAGGCCGCCAAGATCGGCCTCTACGGATGGGAGTTCATGGCCGAGGCCATGATGAACGACCCCACCGGGTTGACCATGCCGGTGGCGATGGAGGAGCTCTTCTGGGGCGACGCCGGTATCGGTCTGGCCATCATGGGCACGGGGCTCGCCGTGGCCGGCATCGCCGCC